>NZ_JBLVOH010000014.1:44646-45656 GCF_053543675.1 Microbacterium umsixpiens | reverse complement strand
CGGAGCGTCGCGCCATCATCGCAGCCCTCGGCGCCACCGTGGTCGACCCGGTGAATGAGGATCTCGCCGCCGCCGTCGCCTCCCTGACCGACAGCGAAGGCGTCGACGTCGCCTTCGATGCGGCGGGGGTGGGTGCAGCCATCAGTTCGTCGCTGGCCAGCTTGGTCCCCGGCGGCCGCGTCGTGGTGGTCGCCATCCACGAGCGCACGATGGACTTCCTCCCCACGCAGTTGGTGATGGCCGAGACCGAGATCGCCGGCGCGCTCGCGTATCTTCCCGAGGACTTCGATGCCGTGATCGAGGCCATGTCCCGTGGGGTCTACGACACGACCGGCTGGGTGCAGGAGACCCCACTCGAGAACGTCGTCGACGCGATCCACGCGCTGCGCGGCGGTGCCGGGGCGAAGATCCTCGTGCACGCCGGCTGAGGCCGGGTCGGGTGTCGGAGGGCGCGCGTAGTCTGCTTCGGTGCCGACGAAACGCGCCCTTCCGAGTCCCTGTGCGCTCTGCGGCAGCATGCAGGGAGTGCGGATCGACGGCGCCTGGTGCTGCGCCGATTGCGGGTGGCGCTACGGCGATGCCCCCGACCCCGACCTCCCTCTCCCCCGCGTCGATGTCGTCTACTACATCCGGTACGACGGCCGGGTGAAGATCGGCACCAGCAGGCGTCCCCGACAGCGCCTCGCGAGCATCCGGCACCAGGAGCTCCTCGCCTTCGAACGCGGCGACCGCTCCGTCGAGCAGCAGCGCCACCGCGAGTTCGCCGCGATACGCGAGGGCGGTGAGTGGTTCACCCTCACTGCCGAATTACGGGCGCATGTCGCCGCGCTCCGATGCGAGGGCGACCCGTGGACGCTCTATGCGCGCTGGCTGAGCCGCGCACTGCAGGGCACCGACGAGCTCCTGTGAGCACGCATGACGATGCCGGGCGACTGCTTCGGGAAGTCCAGTCGCCCGGCATCGCGTCCGGGAGTCGATCAGGCGGTCGCGACGCGGCCCCGAGCGTTCGC
>NZ_JBLVOH010000014.1:42407-44626 GCF_053543675.1 Microbacterium umsixpiens | reverse complement strand
AGAAGATCACGACGACGATCACGGCGGCACCCACGACGACGTGCGGGAGCCAGACATTGAGCGCCTCGCCCGCGAAACCGAAGATCCACGGAGAAAGGGCCAGGAACAGGCTGGCGACGATGTCGAACACGAGGTGGACCGGCATCGGGATGACGCCGAAGGGACCCCATTCGTACTTCGTGAACAGGCTGTACACGATCAGCCCGACGCCGAGGACGATGGGGATGATGACCGCCGCTCCGCCCATGCTCGCGAAGCCGAACAGCCAGGGCGCGGCGATCAGCGCGATGCCGACGATGTAGTCGAGGGCTCCGTGGACCTTGGTGGGGATGAAACGCATGATTCCTCCTTGTATGTCGCCGCTGGATGCGACTCATCACTGGTTCGAAGCCCGTGAGGGATCGGATTGCATCACCTCGCGGTGCGAGCCGATCCCGCCTGTTCGCGAGCCGGGGATAGGTGCCTTCGTATACACGGCCCGGTCCCAGCGAGCACTGCTACGGTGAGCGTGCCGGTATCTTGCCGGCATCAGGGAAGACTTCTCGTCGACCAACGGGCCTTCTGGGTCATTTCGTTCTCCGTCGCCTCCTCTGTGTGAGACCGAGGAGCGTCATGCCCACCCCGTCAGTTCCCTCTTCCATCGACCCTGCGCACGCGTGGGCGGAGCCTGCCGCTCTCCCCGTCGGCACCACGGCGATCGTGTACTGCGAAGGCCAGTTCGGCGAGCAGGACGGCAAGACCGCGAACGGCCTGGTCCGTCACTCCGAGAAGTACGAGATCCTCAGCGTCATCGACAGCACACATGCCGGTGCGGACGCCGGGATGCTGTTGGACGGCACCGCGAACGGCATCCCGATCCTCGGCGGGCTGCCCACGGCGATCGCGCACGCCGGTCACGTCCCCGACTACCTGATCTGTGGAGTCGCTCCGGCCGACGGATTGCTCTCAGCCGACCAGCGCACGGTTCTGCTGGACGGCATCGCCCGCGGCATGCATATCATCAACGGTCTGCACGAGTTCCTCACGGACGATGCGGAGTTCGTGGCGGCCGCCCTGCTCGCGGGGGTGACCATCACCGACATCCGTCGGCCGAAGGAGAAGAAGGACCTCCACCTCTTCTCCGGCCGCATCTTCGATGTGACCTGCCCACGCATCACGATCCTCGGCACCGACGGTGCGATCGGCAAGCGCACGACGGCCACGATCCTCGTCCGTGCGCTCAATGAGCGCGGCATCCATGCCGTCATGGTCGGCACCGGACAGACCACGATCATCCAGGGCGGTCGCTACGGCGTCGCGCTCGACGCACTCGTCCCGCAGTTCTGCTCGGGCGAGGTCGAGAATCAGGTGGTCGCCGCGTACGAGGGCGAGCACCCCGACGTGATCATCGTCGAAGGCCAGGGCGCGCTCAGCCACCCGGCCTACATCACTTCGGCGCACATCCTCCGCGGCAGCCAGCCCGAGGCAGTGATCGTGCAGCATGCACCTGGTCGCACGGTCCTGGGCGACTTCCCGATGGTCGCGATGCCGACCGTCACGAGCGAGATCGCTCTGATCGAGGCCTTCGCCGACACCCGCGTGATCGGGGTGACCGTGAACCACGAGAACCTCTCCGCGGATCAGCTGGCCGGAGCGATCGACGAGATCGAGCTCGACACGGGCCTCCCTGCGACAGACCCCCTGACTCGACCGCTGTCCGAGCTCGTCGAGATGGTCCTCCAGGCATTCCCCGCTCTCACCCCGCGACAGACCACCCGTACAGCCGCGTGAGAGCGGCTCCGACCCGGTCGTAACGGCGCCTGTCGAGGACGGCGGCCTCCCGCCGCAGTCCTCGCTCGTGCACGCTGTACAACTGCTCCACGTCGACCCACGACTCACGCCCCTGCGAATCCCACGCCCCCGTGCCGATCGACAGGTAGTCGCGATCGCGGTCATGCGGCTTGCTCGTCATGCGCACGGCATACACGCGGTCCGCCGATTCGCGTCCGATCACGAGAACGGGGCGATCTTTGCCGCGTCCGTCGTTCTCCTCGTACGGGACCCAGGTCCAGACGATCTCGCCCGCATCCGGAGCTCCGTCCCGCTGGGGTGAATACGCGACCTGGAGGTCGCGGATCCGGCTGGGATCGATGCGCACGGTCGCGGTGCCACGCTCCTGCGCCGGCCCCGACGAGGTCGCGGCGCCGGTTCGCTCCTGCGCTGTGCGCAGACGCGCGTCC
>NZ_JBLVOH010000014.1:41934-42387 GCF_053543675.1 Microbacterium umsixpiens | reverse complement strand
CCGAGACGCCCGGCCGGACCCCACTGCCTTGAGCAGGATGTCCACGAGTGCTGTCAGGATGCCGTTGGTCTTGCTCACACGGTCACCCTAACCGCAGATCATGCGTCGGCGAGTGCGTAGCCCTCCTCGCCGTGCACGACCTGGTCGACACCGGCGATCTCGTCCTCGTTCGTGACACGGAATCCGATCGTCTTCTCGATCGCGAAGCCGATGATGAAGGCGACCACGAAGGAGTAGATCAGGACACCGAGCGCCGCGATGACCTGCACCGCGAGCTGACGGGCGTCGCCACCGACGAACAGGCCGGTCTCGCTGGCGAAGAAGCCGAGGTACAGGGTGCCGATGAGTCCGCCGACGAGGTGGATGCCGACCACGTCGAGCGAGTCGTCGAAGCCGAGACGGAACTTCAGTTCGATCGCGAGGGCACAGACCACACCGGCGAGGGCGCCGAGC
>NZ_JBLVOH010000014.1:31975-41914 GCF_053543675.1 Microbacterium umsixpiens | reverse complement strand
GGCGCCGAGCAGCAGTGCCCAGCCGGGCGTCAGGTTGGCACACGCCGGGGTGATGGCGACGAGACCCGCGACCGCACCGGAAGCAGCGCCGACCGAGGTGGGCTTGCCGTCCTTGATCTTCTCCACCAGGATCCAGCCGAGGATCGCTGCAGCCGTGGCTCCGAGGGTGTTCAGGCCGATGAGTCCGACGCCGCCCATGTCCTCCGCCAGCCACTCTGCACCGGCGTTGAATCCGAACCAGCCGAACCACAGCAGTGCGGCGCCGAGCAGCGTCAGCGGCACGTTGTGCGGCTTGAGGATGCCCTTCTGGAAGCCGATGCGCTTGCCCAGGACCAGCGCAAGGGCGAGGGCGGCCGCACCCGCGTTGATGTGCACCGCGGTACCGCCGGCATAGTCGATGACGCCGATCCCGCTGTCCTCACCGAAGAGCGTGGTGCCGAGGTTCATGATCCAACCGCCACCCCAGACCCACGCGGCGACCGGGAAGTAGCCGACCGTGGCGAAGATTCCGGCGAAGATCAGCCAGCTGCCGAACTTGGCGCGGTCCGCGATCGCGCCGGAGATCAGCGCGACGGTGATGATCGCGAAGGTCGCACCGTAGGCGACGCCGAGGAGGGCGACGTTCGAGCCCTCACCGGACGCCAGGCTGGAGAGCCCGAAGTCGGCGAACGGGTTGCCGGCGAAGGCGGTCGGGCTGTCGACGGCGCTCATCGAGAAGCCGAAGAGAATCCACAGCACGGCGACAAGGCCGATCGAGCCGAAGCTCATCATCATCATGCTGACGACGCTCTTCGCCTTGACGAGACCGCCGTAGAAGAAGGCGACGCCGGGCGTCATGAGCAGGACCAGCGCTGTCGCGGTGATCGCCCACGAGATGTTGCCGGGAGCATCCATAGGAAAACCTCACATCCGAAGTAATTGAGAGCTTCAGTGTGACGACGCGCCGTTTCGCGCATGCGTGAGGTTTGTTTCCCCGCTGTTACAGGGCTGCCCCGGGTGTGAACATCGCGTTACGCGGGCCTTCGGGGTTACGCAGAATGCGTCAGGGCGTTGAGCCGAGAGACCGCTCGCAGGTACTTCTTGCGGTATCCGCCGGCGAGCATCTCGTCGGAGAACACCGAGTCGAGGCCCAGGCCGGTCGCGATGATCGGTATCTGGGCGTCGTACACGCGGTCCACGAAAGCGACGAACCGCAGAGCCTCGGACTGGTCCGTGAGTTGACGCACGCCGCGCAGCCCGACCTGGCCGAGCCCCTCGATGAGTCGGATGTAGCGCGACGGGTGCACCTGGGCCAGGTGGCGGATCAGGTCGTCGAACCGGTCGTCTGACGCGGCGCTCCCCTGACCGGCCGCGGCCGATGCGGCCTCATACGCGTCGTCATCGAGCACCACGGCGTGACCGTCGAGCGCGCGCTGACGGAAGTCGACCCCATCGATGCGCAGCGTCTGGAAGCTGTCGGACATGGCGTGGATCTCGCGGAGGAAGTCCTGCGCCGCGAAGCGGCCCTCACCGAGGGCGTTCGGCGGGGTGTTGGAGGTGGCGGCGAGGCGCGTCCCCGTCGGCACGAGTTCGCCGATCAGCCGGGTCATCACCATCGTGTCGCCCGGATCGTCGAGCTCGAACTCGTCGATGCAGAGGAGGTCGGCGCCCTTGAGCAGGTCGACCGTGTTCTTGTAGCCGAGCGCCCCGACCAGTGCGGTGTACTCGATGAACGAGCCGAAGTATTTCCGGCGTGCCGGCATCGCGTGGTAGATCGATGCGAGCAGGTGGGTCTTGCCGACGCCGAACCCGCCGTCCAGATACACGCCCGGCTTGAGCTCGGGTTCCTTCTTCGCGCGGCTGAAGAATCCGCCGCGCTTGACCGGGGCTCCCCGACCGGAGAAGCGCATCAGCGTCTCCTTGGCCTCCTCCTGGGACGGATAGGCGGCATCGGCCCGGTAGCTGTCGAACGTCGCCGTGTCGAACTGGGGCGGCGGCACCAGGCTCGCGAGCATCTCCGGTCCGGTGACCGTCGGCTGACGATCGGTGAGGTGCACGATTCCGGTGCGGCTGGTCGGGTCGGTCATCACAGTCCTGAATCGGGTGCTCGCCTGTGTCGAAGTCTTACGAATCGGGCGCAGGGTGCTCGGCGGGGATCTATCGTCGAAGGGACGGATCAACACTACGCCGTCTGCACCCGCGCCCTCGTCCGCTCAACGCTTCGGAGACCCCATGGCCATCGAGTTCGATTCCTCCTCCCCCAAGTTCGCCGAGTACGCCGAGCCCGGCCGACTCGTCACCACCCAGTGGCTCGCCGAACGGCTGGGAACGCCGGGGCTCGTGGTGGTCGAGTCCGATGAGGACGTGCTGCTGTACGAGACCGGCCACATCCCCGGCGCGGTGAAGGTCGACTGGCACACGGAGCTCAACGATCCCGTCGTGCGGGACTACGTCGACGGCGAAGGCTTCGCCGAGCTGCTGAGCCGCAAGGGCATCTCGCGTGACGACACCGTCGTCATCTACGGCGACAAGAACAACTGGTGGGCTGCGTACGCACTGTGGGTCTTCTCGCTCTTCGGCCACGAAGACGTCCGTCTGCTCGACGGCGGCCGCGACCGCTGGATCGCCGAGGGTCGCGAGCTGACCCGCGAGCCCGCGAACCGCCCGGCGACCGAGTACCCCGTCGTGGAGCGCGACGACTCCGTCATCCGCGCCTACAAGGAGGATGTGCTCGCGCACATCGGCAACCCGCTGATCGACGTGCGCTCGCCCGAGGAATACAGCGGAGAGCGCACCACGGCCCCCGCCTACCCCGAGGAGGGGGCGCTGCGCGCCGGCCACATCCCCACAGCGCAGAGCGTGCCGTGGGCGAAGGCCGTGGCCGAAGACGGCGGATTCCGCAGCCGCGCCGAACTCGATGCGATTTACCGCGAGGGCGCCGGTCTGAAGGACGGCGACGATGTCGTCGCATACTGCCGCATCGGTGAGCGCTCGAGCCACACCTGGTTCGTGCTCAGGCACCTGCTCGGCTTCGAGAACGTGCGCAACTACGACGGCTCCTGGACGGAGTGGGGCAGCGCCGTTCGGGTGCCGATCGTCACCGGCGCCGAGCCGGGATCCGTCTGAACGTGGGACAATGACAGGGATGAGCGCGAGCGAAGTTCCTGAGGCACTGGCCGACATCCGAGACGGTTTCCTGGAGACCCCGGAGTCCGATCGGCTCCTGCTGCTGCTCGAATACTCGGACGAGCTCCCCGACGTGTCCGACGAGGTCGCCGCCCACCCCGAGATGTACGAGCGGGTCGCGGAGTGCCAGTCCCCCGTGTACATCCACGTGGAGGTGGACGACGACATCGTCACGATGCACGCCACGGCTCCGCCGGAGGCTCCGACCACGCGCGGTTTCGCGAGCATCCTGGTGCAGGGCCTCACCGGACTCACCGCCGACGAGGTGCTGGCGATCCCGAACGACTACCCGCAGTCGATCGGTCTGACCAAGGCGGTCTCCCCGTTGCGGATCGGCGGCATGACGGGAATGCTCATGCGCGCGAAGAACCAGGTCATTCAGAAGCGCTGAGCCCCCGTGCATCCAGCCAGTCGGTGATCGCCGTGCTCCACCCGGTCTCGTCGTAGTTCCAGAGCTTGGTGTGCCGCGCGACGGTGAACCTCGGCATCGTGACGAGGTCGGGGCGTGCCTCCTGCAGCGCGTGCGAGGAGTCGGCGGGAACGAAGCCGTCGTCGTCGCTGTGCAGGATGAGGATCGGTGCGGTCAACTCATCGGCGCGGGCGACCATGTCCAGGCGGTCGAAGAGGATCGGCTCATCGGCTCCGCTCAGGCGTGCGGTGAGCGGAGATTGCAGGGCGCCCATCGCGAGGGCCGGCAACGGTGCGCGCACTCCGGCCATCCGAGCTTGGAAGCGCAGCACAGTCCGCCAGTCGACGACAGGGGACTCGAGGATGATCCCCGCGATGCGGTCGCGATGCCCGGAGGTGACTGCGGCCTGCAGCGACACCGCGCCACCCATCGACCAGCCCATCAGGATCACGCGCTCCGCGCCGTGTCGGAGCGCGTAGGCGATCGCGGCATCGACATCCCGCCATTCCGATGCGCCCAGCGCGTAGGCGCCGGCCCGGGTGCGGGGCGCCTCGCCGTCATTGCGGTACGACACCACGAGGTTGGGCAGACCGGCCGCGTGCAGCACCGGCACGGCCCGCAGGCACTCCGCACGCGTGGCACCGCGTCCGTGCACCTGGATCACCCAGGTCGATGACGACGCAGGGAAGTACCACGCAGGGCAGGGGCCCGCAGGAGAACCGATCAGTACGTTCTCCCAGCGCAGATGAAGCTCACTGGGCGACGAGTAGTAGTACCCGCTGAACGAGGCTGCGCGGTCCACCCGGGAACCCGGCTCGATCTGCGTGAGCAGCTTGCGGCGCACACTCTTGCCGTCGGCACTGAGCACGGCGCCGAGCTTGACGTAGCCATAGGTGCCGGTGGTGAAGAGTCCGTACCGGCCGGGCAGCTCGGTGTCGAGGGTGCGCTCCAGCTCGATCGTCTGGGCTCCCGTGTCGACGGCCAGGATCTCGGTGTCCGTCGGGCGGCGCATGGGCGTGACCACCCGCCGGGCGACGGCGAACACGAGAAATGCGAACGCCGCTCCGAAGGCGAGCAGGGCAGGGACAAGGAGCGTAACGGCGTGCCTGAGACTCTTCATCGCTTCCTGACTCTAGCCTGTTGCCGTGACCGCACACCCCGAAGCCGGGACACCCTTCGACAGCGCTGTGGCTGAGCTGCGCGAGACCACGTTCCGCGATGACATCACGGTGCGCGAGATCGCCACCCCCCAGGGCCTCGCTCCGTTCGCCCTCGCGCTCGCCGCGGACGTCCGGCCGGAGGACCACGGGGAGTCCGTTTACGGCACCGGCCGATTCGTGCTGCTGCACGATCCCGACGAGCCGGGCGCGTGGGGAGGATCGTGGCGCATCGTCATCTTCGCGCAGGCGCCGCTCGAGACCGAGATCGGCACCGACCCTCTTCTGGCCGACGTGACGTGGTCCTGGCTGGTCGATGCACTCGACTCGCGCGATGCCGTCTATCACTCAGCATCGGGCACCTCGACGAAGACTCTGTCGAAGGGTTTCGGAGGGCTCGCCGTCGAAGGCGACGGTGCCCAGATAGAATTGCGGGCGTCCTGGACTCCGGAGGGCCCGTTCCGACCGCACGTCGAAGCATGGGCCGAGCTGGTCGGAATGCTGGCGGGGCTTCCGCCCGGCTCCGAGGGCATCGCCGTGATCGGCGCGCGAAAGGCTGTACGTGACTGAATACTCCGTGATCTCGGATGCCGAGGAGTTCCGCGCGGCCTGCGCCGTGCTCGCCGCCGGCACCGGCCCCGTCGCCGTGGACGTCGAGCGTGCGTCCGGCTTCCGCTACTCGCAGCGGGCCTACCTCGTACAGGTCTTCCGCCGCGATGCGGGCGTCTTCCTCTTCGACCCGCCGGCGATCGGCGACTTCGCCCCGCTCCAGGAGGCGATCGGCGACGTCGAGTGGGTGCTCCACGCCGCGAGCCAGGACCTGCCGTCGCTGCGCGAGCTGCACCTCGAGCCGCCGGTGATCTTCGACACCGAGCTGGCCTCCCGACTGCTCGGCCATGAGCGCGTCGGACTCGGCGCGGTCGTCGAGGACACGTTGGGCATCGTCCTCAAGAAGGAGCATTCGGCATCCGACTGGTCGACTCGTCCGCTGCCGGACTCGTGGCTCGAGTACGCGGCTCTCGACGTGCTGCACCTGATCGATGTCCGAGACGTCCTCGTCCAGGAGCTCGAGGAGCAGGGCAAGACCGCTTTCGCCGCCGAGGAGTTCGCCGCGACCCTCGCCCGGGCTCCGAAGCCGCCGCGCGAGGATCCGTGGCGACGACTCAGTGGACTGCACCAGGTGCGCGGCTCCCGTAATCTCGCCGTGGCCCGCTCCCTCTGGCAGGCCCGAGAGGCCTACGCGCAGGCTCAGGACGTCTCTCCCGGGAGGCTCGTGCCCGACCGCTCGCTGGTCGCGGCTGTCATGGCGAATCCGACGTCGAAGCAGGCGCTCGCCGGAGTCAAGGAGTTCCAGGGCCGCGCCAGCCGCAGCCAGCTCGACCGCTGGTGGCAGGCGATCGTCGACGGCCGCGCATCGGAGGATCTGCCCCGCGAGCGCGTGCCGAGTGACACCCTTCCGCCCCCGCGTGCCTGGGCGGACCGGAATCCGGAAGCCGATGCCCGCCTGAAGGCCGCGCGTCCGGTCGTCGAAGCGGTTGCCGAAGAACTGGGGATGCCCACCGAGAACCTGCTCACGCCCGAGTACCTGCGTCGCGTCGCATGGGATCTTCCCGGTGAGACTCCGGAAGAGATCTCCGCAGCACTCGCGACCCTCGGAGCGCGCCCCTGGCAGATTGCACAGACTGCACAGAAGATCGCGGACGCCTTTGTAGAAGCGGCGCAATCGCCCGACACCACCCCGGCGGACGCTTCGTAGGTTCGATCCAACCGATTCCTCCCCGTTTCGCGCGCTTCATAGACTGAGGCCACGCACTAACTTGGAGGCAGAGTGGCCGAGATCTCGGACGTCTTCTTCGTCGATGGAGTACGCACCCCTTTCGGGCGCGCCGGCGAAAAGGGCATGTACTGGAACACCCGCGCGGATGACCTCGCCGTGAAGGCGACCATCGGCCTGATGGAGCGCAACGCTGCCGTCCCGGCAGACCGCATCGACGATGTGGCGATCGCCGCGACGAGCCAGACCGGCGACCAGGGGTTGACCCTCGGTCGCTCGGTGGCGATCCTCGCGGGGCTGCCGCAGACCGTCCCCGGACTCGCCGTCGAGCGCATGTGCGCCGGCGCGATGACCAGCGTCACCACGATGGGCGCCTCGATCGGCGTCGGCATGTACGACTTCGCCCTCGCCGGCGGTGTCGAGCACATGGGTCATCACCCGATCGGGGGCAACGCCGACCCGAACCCGCGCTTCGTCGCGGAGAAGATGGTCGATCCCGGCGCGCTCAACATGGGTGTCACCGCCGAGCGCATCTTCGACCGTTTCCCGCACCTCACCAAGGAACGGTCCGACCGGTTCGGCATGCTCAGCCAGCACAAGGTGCAGGCCGCGTACGACGCCGGCAAGATCCAGCCCGACCTCGTGTCCGTGGCCACCAAGGGTGCCGACGGCGCCTGGGGTCTTGCCACCGAGGACGAGGGTCGTCGCCCGCAGACCACCATGGAGGACCTCGCGGCGCTGAAGACGCCGTTCCGTCCGCACGGGCGCGTCACCGCGGGCACCTCCTCCCCGCTCACCGACGGCGCGACGATGTCGCTGCTCGCCGGCGGCGGCGCGGTGAAGGAGTTCGGACTCGCGCCGAAGATGCGGATGGTCTCGTTCGCCTTCGCCGGTGTGCAGCCGGAGATCATGGGCATCGGCCCGATCCCGTCGACCGAGAAGGCCCTCAAGAAGGCCGGTCTGACGATCGCCGACATCGGCCTGTTCGAGCTGAACGAGGCGTTCGCCATCCAGGTGATCTCGCTGCTCGACCACTTCGGCATCGCCGACGACGATCCCCGCGTGAACCAGTGGGGCGGCGCGATCGCGCTCGGGCACCCGCTCGCGGCATCCGGTGTGCGTCTCATGATCCAGCTCGCGGCGCAGTTCGCCGAGCGCCCCGACGTCCGCTACGGTCTGACCGCGATGTGCGTCGGCCTCGGCCAGGGCGGTTCGGTCATCTGGGAGAACCCGCACTACGACGGCAAGAAGAAGAAGTGAGCGCGAACGTGACGAACTACGACGACATCGACTTCTCCCCCATCCAGGCGCTCACCGAGGGCGAGGTCATCACGCAGTCGCCTGTGCGCGACATCCGCCTGACCTCGGGCAAGGTGCTCGCCCTGATCACGCTCGACAACGGTCGGGACCACACGCGCCCGAACACGCTGGGTCCGGCGACTCTCACGCAGCTGGGCGAGACCCTGGACGGTCTCAAGTCACGTGCGGCGAACGGCGAGATCCAGGCCGTCGGCATCACCGGCAAGCAGTACATCCTCGCGGCCGGCGCCGATCTGTCCGACATCAGCAAGGTGGGCTCTCGCGACAACGCGCGCCTGATCGCGCAGCTGGGTCACAAGGTCCTCGGCAAGCTCGGCGACCTCGGGGTGCCGTCGTTCGCCTTCGTGAACGGCCTCGCCCTGGGCGGCGGCCTGGAGATCGCGCTGAACTCCAGCTACCGCACGGTCGATTCCTCCGCCGCGGCCGTCGCACTCCCCGAGGTCTTCCTCGGCATCATCCCCGGCTGGGGTGGCGCCTACCTGCTGCCGAACCTGATCGGCATCGAGAACGCCCTCGAGGTCGTCATCTCGAACCCGCTCAAGCAGAACCGGATGCTGAAGCCGCAGCAGGCGTTCGATCTGGGCATCTTCGATGCGATCTTCCCCGCGGCCAACTACCTCGAGAACTCGTTGTCCTGGGCGGATGCGGTCCTCGGCGGCAAGAAGGTCGAGCGCAAGAACGAGCCCGGCAAGATCGAGCGCCTCACCAAGTGGCCGATCGCCATCAAGATGGCGCGCGGCATGCTCGAGTCGAAGATCGGCACCGTGCCCAAGTCGCCCTATGCCGCGCTCGAACTGCTCGACAAGGCGAAGAGCGGCACCCAGGCCGAGGGCTTCGCCCGTGAGGACGAGGCTCTCGCCGAACTCGTGACGGGCGACCAGTTCGCCGCGTCGATGTACGCCTTCGATCTGGTGCAGAAGCGGGCGAAGCGACCCGTCGGCGCTCCCGACAAGCAGCTCGCGAAGAAGGTCACCAAGGTCGGCATCATCGGCGCCGGCCTCATGGCGAGCCAGTTCGCGCTGCTCTTCGTGCGCAAGCTCCAGGTGCCCGTGCTCATCACCGACCTGGACCAGGCGCGCGTCGACAAGGGCGTCGCCTACATCCACGAGGAGATCGGCAAACTCGAGGCCAAGGGTCGTCTGGACTCCGACTCCGCCAACAAGCTGCGCGCCCTCGTCACCGGCACCACCGACAAGAGCCTCTACGCGGACTGCGACTTCGTGATCGAGGCCGTGTTCGAAGAGGTCGGCGTCAAGCAGCAGGTGTTCGGGGAGATCGAGCAGATCATCGCCGATGATGCCATCCTCGCGACCAACACCTCGTCGCTGTCGGTCGAGGAGATCGGTTCGAAGCTCGCACACCCCGAGCGTCTGGTCGGCTTCCACTTCTTCAATCCGGTCGCGGTGATGCCGCTGATCGAGATCGTGAAGACGCCGACCACGTCGGAGGCGGCACTGTCGACGGCGTTCGTCGTGGCGAAGAGCCTGGGCAAGAACGCGGTCCTCACCGCTGATGCGCCCGGGTTCGTCGTGAACCGCCTTCTCGCCAAGGTGATGGGCGAGGCCGCTCGCGCGGTCTACGAAGGCACTCCGATCGCGGATGTCGAGAAGGCCTTCGGTCCGCTCGGTCTGCCGATGGGTCCGTTCCAGCTGATCGACCTGGTCGGCTGGAAGGTGGCCGCTCACGTGCAGGACACGATGGTGCAGGCGTTCCCCGACCGGTTCTACGCGAACGAGAACTTCCACGCTCTCGCCGAGCTCGACGCGGTCGTGGAGAAGGACAAGGGCGGGCGCGTCATCGGCTGGACGAAGCAGGCTGAGAAGGTCCTGAAGCCCGCCGTGGGCAAGTCTCCCGCTTCCGCGGCGACGATCCTGCAGCGCGTGCAGGACGGCCTCGCACAGGAGATCAAGCTGATGCTCGACGAGGGTGTGGTGCCCGAGGTCGAAGACATCGACCTCTGCCTGATCCTCGGTGCCGGCTGGCCGTTCATCGACGGTGGTGCGTCGCCGTATCTCGACCGCGAAGGTGCTTCCGAGCGGGCCTTCGGCGGCTCGTTCCACACGCCGCAGATCCGGGGCGTCGAGCACCGCTGATCATCATCCCCGAAGGGGGGG
>NZ_JBLVOH010000014.1:27431-31955 GCF_053543675.1 Microbacterium umsixpiens | reverse complement strand
CCTCGTCTCCGGAGGCAGCCGCCTACGGCGACGGGCGGGTGTCCGCTTCGCCGCGACGCGGCCAGTACGACAGAGCCCGTTCGGCCAGAGCGGTGATCGTGAGCGACGGGTTCACGCCGGGGTTCGCCGGCACAGCCGAACCGTCGACCACGTGCAACCCCGGATACCCCCAGACGCGGTGATAGGGATCGACCACGCCGTTTTCGGGCGCAGCAGAGATCACCGCACCGCCGAGGAAATGCGCGGTGAGCGGGATGCCGAAGACCTCCGGCCAGGATCCGCGTGCCTCCGCCGGCTCTCCCCCCTCCTGCTCGACCCGGGCCGCGATCGCCGCAGCGGCGCTGTGCGCTTGAGGGAGGTAGCTCGGATTCGGCTCGCCGTGTCCCTGTCCGCTGGTCATCACGAGTCGACCGAAGCGCCTGCGCAGGGACAGGGTCAGAGAGTTGTCCGCCGTCTGCATCACGAGCGCGATGATTCCGCGCTCGCTCCACCGTCTGAGGTTCCCGAGACGGAACTGCCGTACCGGAGAGCGGAGCACCTGTGTCATGAGGCTGCGCAGACGCACGCCGAGGCGACGATCGCCGGGGACGAGTACGGTCGCCAGCGCACCCATCAGGTTCGAACCCGGGCCGTAGCGGACGTTCTCGACGTGGGTGCGCTCGTCGACGTGGAACGAGGTGGTGATCGCGATGCCTCGCGCGAGCTGCAGGGATTCGGGAACCCTCGTCGCCACCGCACCATCGAGTGCTTCCGAGTTGGTACGGGTGAGACGCCCCAGGGCATCGGAGAGGTGTGGCAGCGCGCCCGACGCCTTCATCCGGTGCAGCAGCTGTTGCGTGCCCCAGGTTCCGCCGGCGAACACGACCTGCTCTGCCGTCACCGTCCGGCGCGCGCGACGGAACCAGGCACCGCTCTGCTGCGTCGTGACCGCGAAACCGCCGCCGGGGAGTTCACGCACCTCGGTCACCGTGCGCAGCGCCTCGATCGCGACGCCTCGACGCTCCGCGAGAGCGAGGTAGTTCTTCATCAGCGTGTTCTTCGCGCCCACGCGGCAGCCCACCATGCAGTTGCCGCAGAGTGTGCAGCCGGTGCGATCCGGTCCCTGGCCGTCGAAGAACGGATCGGGCGCACGCTCCCCCGGCTTCCCGAACCACACCCCGACGGGGGCCTGCCGGAAAGTCGAGCCGACCCCCAGATCCTCGGCAGCCCCGGCCATGATCCGCTCGACAGGTCCGGTGTGCGGGTAGTGCTCCACGACGCCGAGCATCCGCTTCGCGGTGACGTAGTGCGGCGACAGTTCCGGCTCCCACTCAGCGATACCCCGCCACTGCACGTCCTGGAAGAAGGCGGGGCCCGGCTGATAGAGCGTGTTGGCGTAGTTGAGCGACCCGCCGCCCACGCCCGCACCCGCCAGGATCATCACGTGGGGAAGGCGATGGATGCGCTGCACGCCGAAGCATCCGAGCATCGGCGCCCACAGGTAGCGACGCAGATTCCAGCTCGTCTTCGCGAAGTCCTCGTCCTCGAAGCGGCGGCCGGCCTCGTAGACGCGCACCCGGTACCCCTTCTCCGTCAGTCGCAGCGCGGCGACGGACCCGCCGAACCCGGAGCCGACGATCACGACGTCCTCGTCGAAGTCAGTCATCGCTCTCCCCCGGGACCAGCATCGTCAGCGCTCCGGGCAGCACCGCGATCGTGCATTCATCTTCACCGATCCGCTCACCGTCGGCGTAGACCACGAGGCCGGGCGCCGCGACCGTCACGGTGCGTGCTCGGCGATGGACGACCTCCGGTCGACTCAGATGCGTCCCCCGCAGCAGCAGCGGAAAGAGCCGCAGCAACCGCAGTCGGCCGAGCGGAGCGACGTGCACGATGTCGAGCACCCCGTCGTCCGGCACTGCGCCCGCGCAGATCGGCATACCGCCACCGTAGCTCGATGTGCTGCCGACGGCGATGAGCGTGCCCGACGATCGCGTGGGCTTCTCGCCGTCGACGGCGAGTGTGAAGTCCATCGGTCGCAGACGCACGAGTTCGATCAGCAGCGCGAGGTAGTAGCGCGGTGCACCGTGAGGCCAACGGAGCCGGTTGGTGCGGTCGCTGACCTTCGCATCGAGTCCCAACGCCGCGATTGTGAGGAACTTCCGTCTTTCACCTGTCGTCGTGACCTCACCGACGTCTATCCGTCGTGGCACGCCCCTGAGTGCGAGCTCCGCGGCGGCAGCAGCATCGTTTCGCGGCAATCCGAGAGCACGTGCGAGGTCGTTCCCCGTGCCGGCCGGAATAAGGACCACCGGGACGGCTGACGCACACACCGTGTCGAGAATGCCCGACAGCGTGCCGTCGCCGCCGACCACCACCAGTGCACGCGGATCGTCCACCAGAGCTGCGACGGCGAGCCGGGCGGTATCCGCCGCGGACGCGCCCGCGTAGGCACGCACCTCGGCACCGCGATCTCGGAGGTGCAGGACGGCGGCGTCGGCTGCTCTCCCGCCCCGGCCCTTGCCGGAGAACGGATTCGCGAGCACCGCGATGTGCGCAGCCACGTCAGTCGTTCCGTTCGAGGGGGATCACGGCGCCGGGGTTCAGGATGCCCGCCGGGTCGAGCTCGCGTTTGATCGCCGAGAGGATGCGCATACCGGTCTCACCGATCTCCTGACTCAGCCAGGGGGCGTGATCCCGACCGACCGCGTGGTGATGGCTGATCGTGCCGCCGGCGGCGATGATCGCGTCGTTGACTCGCGCCTTGACGGGTTCCCACGCCCCGAGCGGATCGGCCCGGACGCCGGCGAGCACCGTGAAGTAGAGCGACGCTCCCGTCGGGTAGATGTGCGACACGTGGCACATGACATACGATTTCGCCCCGGCCGCGGAGAAGCCGCCTTTGAGCGCCGTCTCGACGGCTGACCGCAGCGTCTGCAGATTCGTCCAGGTCGTCGCGGTCTCCAGCGTCTCGCAGAAGACCCCGGCGTCGAGCAGTGAATCCCGCAGGTAGGGACCATCGAACCGGCCTTTCAGCCAGTCCTCCGCCGGGCCCGTCCCCGACGAGATGCCACCGGCGGCAGCGAGGTGCGCGCTGACACGGGTCCGGCGTTCATCGATCCCCTCGCCCTCGTACACGGTGACGACGCTGGTGCCCTTCGCGAGGACCTTCCCGATCTTGCCGACCTGGGCGAGGCTCACTGCCGTCTCCGCCTCATCGGACAGCCGGATGACCGTGGGGCCGTTGCCCTGCTGCGCCACTCGCCGCAGACCCTCGACCCCGCTGGTGAAGTCGGGGAACGACCACGACTCGAACACGCGCTCGCGCGGGATCGGATGCACCCGCACCCGCACCTCGGTGATGACACCGAAGATGCCCTCCGACCCGAGGAACACCCGGATCAGGTCGGGCCCGGCGGCGGAACCCGGCGATCGTCCGAGCTCGATGTCGCCGGTCGGGGTCGCCACTCTGATGCCGGTCACCATGGTGTCGAAGCGGCCGTTCCCCGCCGAGTTCTGTCCCGACGAGCGTGCGGCGGCGAAGCCTCCGATTGTCGCGTAGCGGAAGCTCTGCGGGAAGTGTCCGAGTTCGAGCCCGTGCGCGGACAGCAGCGCTTCCGCCTCCGGCCCCGTCGTCCCCGCAGCGAGCACGGCCTCGCCACTGACCTCGTCGAGCCTCACGAGACCACTGAGACGCCGGAGGTCGAGGCTCACGACCGCATGATGCGCTCCCCGCTCCGGGTCGAGTGCGCCGACGACGCTCGTACCGCCGCCGAACGGGATGACCGCGATCCCCCGCGCGACCGCGACGTCGAGACACGCCCGGACCTCGTCGTGATGGGCGGGACGAACCACCGCATCCGGGGCGTCTTGATCGGGCTCACGGCGACGGAGGAGGTCCGGCGTCGAACGCCCACCGGCATGACGGATCCGTGCCTCTGTCGTGACGTCGACGTGCGCGGGGCCGACAGCTGCGGACAGTGCGGCGTGGTCCTCAGCGGTCAACCGTGATGGCGCCAACCGCACGTCCTCGATTTCGACGGCCGCTGCAGGTCTGCGTACGCGTCCCAGCAGTATCGGCAGCAGTGCGCGCACCGGCAGGGGAAGTTCTTTAGCCTTGGCCGGATCGCCCCAACCGTTCCATCTCATCGACGGGTCCGCATCGACCCTGCCATTGTCTTGGCCCATGGGTTACAGTGTGACACATCATGGAAGAACGTCAACCTTTGTGGGACGCGACGCAGACGAGGATCCTCGATGCCGCCGACGCGCTGATCGAGCGCCGGGGCGTGCACGGCGTCACGATCGCCGAGCTCGCCCGGCGCGCCGATCTCAGCCGTCCGACCATCTATCGCAATTGGAGCGATGCCGACGATGTCGTCAGAGCAGCTCTGCTGCGCCGCGTCGACGGCATACTCCGCACCTTCTCGGCCGATGCGCGTACGAGGACCGCTCTCGTCGACGACGTGCTGCGTTTCACGACGCTGTTCCGGAACGACACCCTCTACAGGCGTCTGCTCGCCGACGAGCCCGAAGCCTTCACGC
>NZ_JBLVOH010000014.1:22803-27411 GCF_053543675.1 Microbacterium umsixpiens | reverse complement strand
GATCCAGCCAGCGCCTGATCCTCGGATGGCTCGCCACCGCCATCGACGCCTCACAGACCGACGGCTCGGTGAGACAGGGCGCACCGCAGGAGATCGCGGTCATGCTGCTGCTGATCGCGCAGTCCGCCGTCCTCTCCCACGCAACAGTGGCCGACCTCATCTCGGAAGACGCGTGGGAACGTGAGCTACGAGCCGCACTCGACGGGCTGCTCCGCCCATGACCGGGCATTCATCCGCGCTCAATGTCGCGCGACGGAGGATCGATCTCATGCACGCGGCCGATGAGCAGGTCGACGTGCTCGTCGTCGGAGGCGGGATCACGGGCGTGGGAGCCGCACTCGACGCGGCATCCCGCGGCCTCAGCGTGACACTGATCGAAGCCGAGGACCTTGCCTTCGGGACCAGCCGTTTCAGCTCGAAGCTCGTGCACGGCGGCCTGCGCTATCTCGCCACGGGTGACGTCGCGACTGCGAGGGAAAGCGCACACGAGCGCCATCTCCTCATGACCACGATCGCCCCGCATCTGATCCGCCCGCTCGGGCAGCTCCTGCCCTTCTCCCGCGACGTGACGTTCCGGCAGCGCACCGCGGGCGCCGTCGGCATGGGAATGGGCGATCTGCTCCGGATGCGGGCACGCACACCCCGCTCGGTGCTGCCTGCCCCTACCCTCGTGACGGCACGCACGGCCCTCCGGCTCGTGCCCGCTCTCGATCGTCATGGTCTGCACGGGGGAATGCTGTCCTACGACGGTCAGCTGGTCGACGACGCGCGCCTCGTGGCGACCGTGGCCCGAACGGCCGCGGCCCTCGGCGCCCGCATACTCACGCGGGTTCGAGCCATGACCCTGCACGGAGACGGTGCCGCCGTCGAAGAAGCCATCACGGGCGAGCGGTTCGAGATCCGCGCCCGTGCCGTCGTCAACGCGACGGGTGTCTGGGCCGGTGCGCTCGACGAGGCGATCGGCGTGCGTCCGAGCCGGGGAACCCATATCGTGCTCGATGCCGCCGACCTCGGGATCTCGTCGACGGCACTCACGATTCCGCGCGAGGGCTCGATCAGCCGCTACGTCTTCGCGCTGCCGCAGGCGTACGGCCGCGTGATCGTCGGGCTCACCGACGAAGACTCTCCCGGTGCCGTGCCCCGAGTCGCTCAACCGACCGAGCCGGAGATCGACTTCCTGCTGAGAAGCCTCAACCGCGTGGTCACGGCACCGGTCGGACGTGATCGGGTGCGTGGCGCGTTCGCGGGTTTGCGGCCGCTGGTCGACAGCCGCACGGCCTCCACCGCCGACGTCTCGCGCAGGCACCTGGTGACGACATCCGCCTCAGGCTTCGTCACCGTGCTCGGCGGAAAACTGACGACCTATCGACGTATGGCCGAGGATGCCGTCGATCTCGTCTCCCGGACCCGCGGCCTCCAGGCGGCACCGAGTCGGACGGCGTCGGTGCGGCTCGTCGATCGCGTGGTGCCCGACTCCGGAGAGCTACTCGACGACGCGACGGGGCTGAGCACCGCCGAGATCGAGTTCGCCGTGCGGGTCGAGGGGGCGATGACCGTCGAGGATGTCCTCGACCGCCGCACGCGGGTCGGCCTCGTGGACGCCGATCGCGCACGCTGTCATGCCGGGGTCGAGGCCGTCGTCGCCCGTACCGTGGCCGACCTCGTCTGAGCCTGTCCCCGGGCGGCTCCGAGCCGCCGCGTATCCACCGCACAGCGACCCGGAGAACGCGTGGCGAACAGCGCATGAACTCCCCCGAACCCTGGTGCCCGATGGCGCTCCGGCACGCCGCGACCCGGCACAGTGGTGTCATGGACATGCTCTTCACGATGCTGGGCGGCAAGGGGATGTCAGGGCTCCTGAAGACCGGCACCGCGGTTCTCACCCTGCTCCTGGTCCTTCCCGCGCTCCTCAAGCTCTTCGTCGTCACGGTCGATGAAGGCTGGGCAGCGATCCGGACCCGAAACGGCAAGCCCATCATCCGCAACCGTCCGCAGCGCCGTCCGACCGCTCGCGGCGGGGCTGTCGGGGAGGTCGTCGTCCTCGACCCCGGCTCACATGGCGCTTTCCCCCTGTTCTACTGGTATCGACTCATCGATGTGCGCTGCCGGGCGACCGACCTGCCCGTCCGCGAGATGGGCGGTGCGAGCGGACACCAGCATCGCGTGCACGCGTCGTTCGAATGGCGCCCGATACCGACGGGACGCGATCTCCGGGTGTTCGAGCTCGACGTCGTGAACGTCAAGGAGCGCGCCTCGAACATCGTCGGGGCTGCCCTGCGAGACGTGATCCGGGGCCTCGACGGCACGGAGCTGCCGCACAACGACGAGATCAACGCGCGCGTGATCGCAGCCAGCGCCGAGGAGGTCCGTCGCGCCTGCGGGGTGGAGCTCGTGCGCGTGATGGTCACCGGCGACGCGTTGACCGACGGATACCTGATGTCGACGGCGCTCCGCGACGTGGATCGCGGCGCGCAGGCCGTCGCCGCACTGCACGCCCTGAACTGACGCTCCCCCTCGATTCGGACCGGCGGGTCCTTCAGCGCATCAGTGGCGTTCGTGGAGAGGCAGGTCGATCGTCCCCGTCTCGCCCGCATCCCGCGCCTTCGGGATCCTGGTACCGAGCACCTGCGACACGATGTCCTGGGCGATCTTCGGCGCCGTGAGTCCCGCATCCGCGAGGATCTGATCCCGAGAGGCGTGATCGATGAACTCGTCCGGCAGGCCGAGCTCGTCCACCGCCGTGTCGATGCCGGCCTCGCGGAGGACCTGTCGCACCCGAGTGCCGATACCACCGACACGGATGCCGTCTTCGAGCGTGATCACGAGTCGGTGGTGGGCCGCCATCTCGATGACGGACGGTTGCACCGGGATCGCCCAGCGCGGATCGATCACGGTGGCACCGATGCCCTGCGCCCGAAGACGCTCTGCGACGTCGAGCGCGAGTTCGGCGAACGGGCCGATGGCGACGATCAGCACGTCCTCCGACTCCCCCCGGGCGAGCACGTCCACACCGTCTTTCAAGCGCTCGATGGCGGGAAGGTCCGCGGCGACCTCGCCCTTCGGGAACCGGATGACCGTCGGCGCGTCGTCGACCTGAACGGCCTCGCTCAGCGCTTCGGTCAGACGCGCGCCGTCCCTGGGAGCGGCGATGCGGATGTGCGGGACGATCTGCAACATGGCGAGATCCCACATCCCGTGGTGGCTTGGACCGTCGGGGCCGGTCACGCCGGCACGGTCGAGCACGAAGGTCACGCCCGCACGGTGCAGTGCGACATCCATCAGCACCTGATCGAAGGCCCTGCCCATGAACGTGGCGTAGAGCGCGACGACGGGGTGCAGTCCGCCGTACGCCAGCCCCGCGGCGGAGGCGACCGCGTGCTGCTCGGCGATCCCCACGTCGTAGACGCGATCCGGGAACCGCTCGGCGAACGGGGCGAGACCCGTCGGTCGCAGCATGGCGGCCGTCATCGCGATGACATCGCTGCGCTGCTCCCCCACCGAGACGAGGGCGTCCGAGAACACGTCGGTCCAGCCGCGACCGCCGGAAGACAGCGTCTCACCCGTCGCGGGGTCGATCTTCCCCACTGCGTGGAACTGGTCGGCCTCGTCGTCTCGGGCGGGCTGGTACCCGCGTCCCTTCTCGGTGATCGTGTGCACGATGACCGGGGCCCCGTACGACTTCGCCAGCTCGAGCGTCTCGAGCAGAGCGGGGAGATCGTGTCCGTCGATGGGACCGAGGTACTTGATGTCGAGGTTGGAGTAGAGCGCCTCATTGTTGGTGAAGCGGGAGAGGAAGCCGTGGGTTCCGCCGCGAACCCCGCGGAACACCGCCCGGCCCACGGGACCGAACGCACGGAACAGGCGGTCGGAGCGCTGGTGCAGATCCTTGTATGCCGCTGCAGTGCGCACCCGGTTCAGGTACCGCGACATCCCGCCGATGGTGGGCGCGTATGAGCGACCGTTGTCGTTGACGACGATCACGAGGTTCCGGTCGTTGTCATCGGAGATGTTGTTCAACGCCTCCCACGTCATTCCGCCGGTGAGGGCCCCGTCGCCGACGACAGCGACGACATGTCGATCCGCGCGACCAGTGGCGGTGAGTGCGCGGGAGATCCCGTCCGCCCAGCTCAGCGAGCTCGATGCATGCGACGACTCCACGACATCGTGTGCGCTCTCGCTGCGCTGCGGATACCCGGCGAGGCCTCCCCGCACGCGTAGGCCGGAGAAGTCCTGGCGCCCCGTGAGGAGCTTGTGCACGTAGGACTGGTGCCCCGTGTCGAAGATGAACGGATCGTCCGGAGACGAGAAGACCCGGTGCAGAGCGATCGTCAGTTCGACGACGCCCAGATTCGGGCCGAGGTGACCACCGGTCTGCGAGACGTTCTCGACCAGGAATGTGCGGATCTCGGTGGCGAGCTCCTCCAGTTGAACGGTCGATAGCGCGTCCAGATCACGGGGTCCTGAGATGCTCGGAAGAATGGGCATCTGCGCCTCCTCACAGGCTTCGCCAGAAGCGCCCGACGAGGGTGCGGACGCCCGTCGATCCTACCGCGCCAGGTGGGGAGAACCCGGTGAGCGCCGCCCCCCTTGACATGACGAAGGGACTCC
>NZ_JBLVOH010000014.1:12225-22783 GCF_053543675.1 Microbacterium umsixpiens | reverse complement strand
GGATCGGAGTCCCTTCGTCTGTGCGATCAGACCAGCGAACGCAGCACGTACTGCAGGATGCCGCCGTTGCGGTAGTAGTCCGCCTCACCGGGTGTGTCGATGCGGACGACCGCGTCGAACTCGACCGGCTGCTTGCCTTCGGGCGAGTTCTCGCTCGGGGTGGCCGTGACCTTGACCGTCTTGGGCGTGACACCGTTGTTGAGCTCTTCCAGCCCCGTGATCGAGACGATCTCGGTGCCGTCGAGGCCCAGCGACTCCCAGCTTTCGCCGGCGGGGAACTGCAGCGGGACGACGCCCATGCCGATCAGGTTCGAGCGGTGGATGCGCTCGAAGCTCTCGGTGATGACCGCCTTGACGCCCAGCAGGCTCGTGCCCTTGGCCGCCCAGTCGCGCGACGAACCGGAGCCGTACTCCTTGCCACCGAAGATGACGAGGGGCGTGCCCTGCTCCTGGTAGTTCATGCTCGCGTCGTAGATGTACGACTGCGGGCCGCCCGGCTGCGTGAAGTCACGCGTGAAGCCACCCTCGACGACCTGTCCGTCGTTGACGGCCGCGACCATCGCGTTCTTCAGACGGATGTTCGCGAAGGTTCCGCGGATCATGACCTCGTGGTTGCCGCGACGCGAACCGAAGGAGTTGAAGTCCTTGCGGTCGACGCCGTGCTCCGTGAGGTACTGGGCCGCCGGCGTGCCGGCCTTGATGTTTCCGGCGGGCGAGATGTGGTCGGTGGTGACCGAGTCACCCAGAGTCGCCATGACACGTGCGCCCTCGATGTCCTTCACCGGGGTGAGCTCCATCGTCATGCCCTCGAAGTACGGCGCCTTGCGGACGTAGGTCGAGTTCTCGTCCCACTGGAAGATCGCGTCATCCGGCGTGGGCAGGCTGCGCCAGCGCTCGTCGCCGTCGAAGACCGTCGCGTACTGCTTGATGAACTGCTCGCGCGAGATCGAGGAGTCGACGAGTTCCTGCACCTCGGCCGGAGTCGGCCAGATGTCCTTGAGGAAGACGTCTTCGCCGTCGGTGCCCTTGCCGAGCGCGTCGTTCTCGAAGTCGAAGTGCATCGACCCGGCCAGCGCGTAGGCGATGACCAGCGGTGGGCTGGCGAGGTAGTTCATCTTCACGTCGGGGCTGATGCGCCCCTCGAAGTTGCGGTTGCCCGAGAGGACAGCCGTGACGGCGAGGTCGTGGGAGTTGATCGCCTCCGACACCTCTTCGATCAGAGGACCGGAGTTGCCGATGCAGATCGTGCAGCCGTAGCCGACCGTGTAGAAGCCGAGGCCCTCGAGGTCCTTGTCCAGGCCGGACTTCTCGTAGTAGTCGGTGACGACCTTCGAGCCGGGGCCGAGCGTGGTCTTGACCCACGGCTTCTGCTTCAGGCCCTTCTCCAGCGCCTTGCGTGCGACGAGACCGGCGGCGATCATCACCGACGGGTTCGACGTGTTGGTGCACGAGGTGATGGCGGCGAGCGTGACGGCGCCGTTGTCGAGGATGTACTTCTCCCCCGACGGCGTCGTGACCGGGACGGGCTTCGAGGCGTTCGCCGGAGCGCCGCTGTTGATGTGCACCGGACGCGTGGTCGGCTCCTCTTCGCCGGGGACAGAGCCCGGGTCGGATGCCGGGAAGGAGTGCTTCGACTCCAGGTCGACGATGTCGTCGGAGGTCGACGCCGTCGTGTAGCCCAGGATGTCGTGCTCGAACTGGGCCTTCGCCTCGGAGAGGAGGATACGGTCCTGCGGGCGCTTCGGGCCGGCGATCGACGGCACGACGGTGCCGAGGTCGAGCTCGAGGTACTCGCTGAAGGTCGGCTCGACGTTCGCGTCGTGCCAGAGCTTCTGCTCCTTGGCGTACGCCTCGACCAGCGCGACGGCCTCTTCGCTGCGGCCGGTCAGGCGCAGGTACTCGAGGGTCACGTCATCGATCGGGAAAATCGCCGCCGTGGAGCCGAACTCGGGAGACATGTTTCCGATGGTGGCGCGGTTGGCGAGCGGCACCGACGCGACGCCCTCACCGTAGAACTCGACGAACTTGCCGACCACGCCGTGCTTGCGCAGCAGGTCGGTGATCGTGAGCACGACGTCGGTCGCGGTCACGCCGGCGGGGATCTCGCCGGAGAGCTTGAAGCCGACGACACGCGGGATCAGCATCGACACGGGCTGACCGAGCATGGCCGCCTCGGCCTCGATGCCGCCGACGCCCCAGCCCAGCACACCCAGGCCGTTGACCATGGTGGTGTGCGAGTCGGTGCCGACGCAGGTGTCGGGGTATGCGCGGAGCACGCCGTCGACGTCGCGGTCGTAGATGACCTTGGCCAGGTGCTCGATGTTCACCTGGTGGACGATGCCGGTTCCGGGCGGGACGACTTTGAAGTCACTGAAGGCCGTCTGGCCCCAGCGCAGGAACTGGTAACGCTCGCCGTTGCGCTCGTACTCGATCTCGACGTTGCGCTCGAGGGCGTTCTCCGAGCCGAACAGGTCGGCGATGACGGAGTGGTCGATGACCATCTCGGCGGGCGAGAGCGGGTTGATCTTGTTCGCGTCACCGCCGAGGGCCGTCACGGCCTCGCGCATCGTGGCGAGGTCGACGATGCAGGGCACACCGGTGAAGTCCTGCATGACCACGCGCGCGGGCGTGAACTGGATCTCGGTATTGGGCTCTGCCGCGGCATCCCACGAACCCAGCGCCTCGATCTGCGCCTTCGTCACATTCGCACCGTCCTCGGTGCGAAGCAGGTTCTCCAGGAGGACCTTGAGACTGAAGGGGAGCTTCTCGAAACCGGGCACCGTGTCGATGCGGAAGATCTCATAGTCGGTGCTGCCGACTGTCAGGGTGCTCTTGGCACCGAAGCTGTTCACCGTGGACACGAATCCGTCTCCTTCTATTCGGATGGGAGCGACAGGCGCCTCCATCTTGCTCGCCAGCGAGCCCCTGCGGCTAGCAAGGCGGACCTAACCAGTCTGCTCCGCGCAGCTCACCGGCGAAAGCCTGCGATTTATCTTGATGTCAAGATAAATCTATCATGCCTCGGCGGCGTCTTCGCGCGACGGACCACGCGGATGGAGAGCGCGTACGACGAGCCAGGTGACCGCGATCAACGGCGCGAAGAGCGGGAGGCCCATGATGAGCTTGAGCGTGCCGAGTGCGGTCACATCGCCTGCGAGGTACAGCGGGAGCTGCACGGCGAGTCTGGCGAAGAACAGCGCAGCCCACGCGATCCCGAGCCAGAAGTAGGCGCGGCGCTTGCGCCGATCGTTCCGCCAGGTGGTGCCCTCCCCCATCAGGAAACCGACCGCGAGGCCGATCAACGACCACCCGATCAGGGCCGACACGAGGATGACCGAACCGTAGACCGCGTTGGTGATGAGACCCGGGACGAAGTTGTCTGCTCCGCGACCGGTCCACAGCGCGAGCGCAGCCGCGGCGGCCGCGGCGACGAGTCCGCCGATCGCCGCGGAGGGCGGCGACTTCTGCACGAGGCGGACGATCGTGAAGACCGCAGCGAGGCCGACCGAGATACCGAGCGACAGGATCAGCGGCTCGGGGCGGATCGTGAAGATGATCACGAAGGCCAGGCTCGGCAGCACCGATTCGAGGATGCCGCGGACCCCGCCGATCGCCGACCAGACGACCTTGTGCGTGCTGGCGGTCTCCGCCGGGTCGAGCCCGGCACGGCGGGCGGCGCTGCCGAGAGCCGCCCCGAGGATCTCGGAGGTGCTCTTCTCGCGTTCCGGGTCGGGTTCTGGGACGCTCACGCGGAGCCCGGGGTCGCCGGCATCTTGAGTGGGATCAGATCACGCGGGGGCATCGGAGAGCCACCGCGGACGACGACGATCGAGCGGAACAGATCCTCGACCTTGGCGCCGGCCTCGGGATCCGACGCACCCGCTCCGCCGATCACGCCGCGAAGGAACCAGCGGGGACCGTCGATGCCGATGAATCGGGCGAGGCGCAGTCCGGAGCCTTCGCTCGCGGTCGCCGGGACCTCGGCGAGGAGCTCTTTGCCCAACGGGCCGTCGCGTTCTTCGACGCGGCCGCCCTGTGCCTTGACCTGGTCGCGCAGCTGCACGCGCGTCTCATCCCACAGTCCGCCGGAGCGCGGCGCCGCGAACGGCTGCACCTGCAGCGAGGATTCCGCATAGTCGAGGCCGACGGCGACGATGCGCTTGGTCTGCTCTTCCACCTCGAGCCGGAGGTTCAGCCCCTCGCGTGGAAGGATCTTGATCCCGCCCAGGTCGATGTACGGGCGAACCGGGTTCGCCTCGGAGTCGTCGAAAGGTCCGTCGGTGCCGCGGTTCGCGGGTGCCGACTTGGAGGGGGTCGCGTTGTTGTCAGTCATCTGTTCTGTCCCGCTTCGTTCTGCGTGAGCCCCGCCTGGTACCCGGTGGAGCCGAAACCGCCGGCGCCGCGGACGCTGTCCGGCAGCTCGTCCACCGAGATGAACGTGGCGCGTGTCACCGGCATGATGATCAGCTGCGCGATGCGATCGCCGACGGCCACATCGTACGCGCTCCTGTTATCGGTGTTGATCAGGCTCACCTTGATCTCGCCCCGGTATCCGGCGTCGACCGTCCCCGGCGAGTTCACGATCGAGATCCCGTGCTTGGCGGCCAGCCCGCTGCGCGGAACCACGAAGGCCGCATAGCCGTCGGGAAGCGCGATCCGGACTCCGGTGGCCACGAGAGCGCGCTCGCCCGGTTCCAGATGCACGGCCTCCGCCGCGACCAGAGCGGCGCCGGCGTCGCCCGGATGCGCGTATCCGGGCACCACTGCAGCGATAATGGGGACATCAACGGAATCGGTCACCCCATGAGGCTAATGCAGAACCCCGCCACAGACGCACGTGCCCGCTATCGCGAACGACTCTCTCCCAGCCTCTGGCTGCTGGTCACCGTCGCGGTCGCAGGACCGATGGTGTCTCTCGTCTTCGTGCCCATCGGGTCGACCTTCGCGCTCATCGTCGGCGCCGCCGTCTCCGCGCTCCTGGTGCTCGGCTTCATCGCGGCGACGCCGGTCGTGTCGGTGGAGGGCCGCATCCTGCGCGCCGGTCGCGCACACATCGATGTCGAGCACCTCGGCGAACCGCTGGCGCTCGTCGGCGAAGAAGCCCGACAGGCACGCGGTCCCGGTCTCCCCGCCCGCGGCTGGCACCTGATCCGCGGCGGGATCGGCGGGATCGTCGTCGTTCCGAATCTCGACGCGGACGACCCGGTCGACACGTGGAGCATCTCGACCCGCACACCGGACCGACTCGCGGCGGCCATCCGCACTGCCCGTTCCTGACGGGCCCGCTCACATACGACAGCGCGCCCCTGACCGAGCGGTCGGGGGCGCGTGAGACGTCGCTCGGAGGACTGCTTACGCAGCGCACTCCTTGCAGATGGGCCCGGATGCGCCCTCGTGGTCGAGCTGAGAGCGGTGCTTCACGAGGAAGCAGCTCATGCACGTGAACTCGTCCTGCTGCGCGGGCAGCACGACGACGTCGAGCTCGAGGTCGGAGAGGTCGGCACCCGGAAGGTCGAAGTTCGACGGGTTGTCGGAGTCTTCGTCCCCGCTTGAGCCGGAAGATTTGTCCGGCACACGCTCCTTGAGGGCTTCGATCGACTCGGAGTCGTCTTCGCTCTTTCGGGGGGCGTCGTAATCGGTTGCCATGCGGTAGATCTCCACTTTCATGGTGCGAGTGGGTGGTGCGCCGTCGGGTATCGGCGGCCATAGTTTGCACGACCGGGGGACATAACGCAAATGCGGTCCGTGCGACAGAGCAAACTCACGGCACGCCCAGGGTATTCCCGGTCCGAACGCCGCATGCGTGACACCATGAACGGACACCCATCAGAGGGGCATTCGCATGGAAAACGTCACCATCGTCGGCACAGAAGCAGGAGTCCTCGTACTCGCGACCGAGTCGGGCGAGCGGTTCTCGCTGCCCATCGACGACGTGCTGCAGCGTGAGATCCGTCGCGCCACCCGCCAGGCAGAGCCCACCGCACAGAAGCTCGCCGCGAGCCCGCGTGACATCCAAGCGCAGATCCGCGCCGGACTCACGGCTCCCGAGGTCGCCGAACTGCTGGGAATCAGCGTCGACGACGTCGCCCGCTTCGAAGGTCCGGTCCTCGCCGAGCGCGAGCACATCATCGGCCAGGCACTCGCGGTTCCCGTGCTGATCGGCAGCGAGGTCGAACCAGACGCCCAGCCGACCTTCGGCGTCGCGGTCCGCGCGAAGCTCGCCGAGGTCGCAGCGACGGCGGAGCGGTGGGCGAGCTGGAAAGAGGATTCCAGCTGGACGATCAAGCTCGAATTCACGGCGAACGACGTCGACCACGATGCCCGCTGGAGCTTCGACCCTCGCCGCAGCGCTCTCTCGCCGCTGAATGCCGACGCCACCCAGCTCTCGCGCCAGGGATCATTGCCCGAAGGGCTCATCCCCCGCCTTCGTGCTGTGGATGCGGAACGCACCAACTCCCCCTACAAGGACGAGAGCCGGTTCGACTCCGGCGCCTTCGGTCCGCGTCTGCTTCCGGCGCCGGAAGCGGAGTTCGAAGACCCCTCGCTCCCGGAGCGCTCCGACATCGCCGCGCAGGATGCCGCCATCAAGCGCGCGCCTTCCGCGCAGAACACGAGCCCCGAGACCGCAGACCTGCTGGAGGCGCTCCGTCGCCGTCGCGGTCAGCGCGAGACCGCTCCGCTGCTCGACGAGCCCGACGATGACGAGCACTCCGACCCGATCTCGCTGTTCGACGCCCTCGAGCAGCCCGATGACGAGCCCGAGCCGGCGCAGCCTTCGGCCCAGGCCGCCCCTTCCGACGCCGGCGAATCCGGCGGTCGCCGTCGACGCCGCAATGCCATGCCTTCGTGGGACGAGATCGTCTTCGGAGCTCGCACCGACGAGTGAGCGGCGCCGAGGAGTAAGCGGCGCCCCTGCCGGTTCGCGCTGGCAGCGTCAGCGCGCGAACGCGCCGAGCCTGATCAGGGGCACCTGCCGCTCCTCGGGCGTGAGCGCTCCGTGCTGCCCGATCATGCCGCGCCCGCGCTGGTCGGCCGCAGTGCCGTCGTAGAGGGCCCAGGTGCCGCGGGCGATGGCGAGCAGGTCGCCGATCCGTGCCGACGCTGCTGCGGTGACAGTCGCGCCGAACAGTCCGCTCCGGATGACTTCCTCGCGGGTGACGACGTCGGCGACCCCCTCCAGATCCGCCCGCCACCGAGCAGAGACCGCCGCGGCGTCAGCGTCGGGGTCGAGGTAGACGTGCAGCATCCGCGGCTCGCCACCGACGTGATGCACGCCCCGCAGATGCGACTCTTCCAGCACGACCTGGCGATCCGCTCCCACGTCGACCATCCCGTGGTCCGAGGTGACGAGCACCCCGACGGCCGGTGGCACCCGCGTGGCCAGAGCGGCATCGATGTCCTCGAGCGCCGCGACCCACTCGCGAGACGCGATCCCGTGCTTGTGGCCGGCCTTATCCACCTCGGGCAGATAGCAGTAGACGAGGGATCCCGGGTGGGTCTGGGCGAGCGTGTACGCGGCTTCGATGCGCGCTGCCGCCGTGGTCGCGGCGACGAACTCCGCGCCTCGGAGCGTGGCTTTCGTGAATCCACTGTGCGCGTATCCGGCGAATCCGACCGCGAAGCTCTCGTGTCCGTCGCGACCTGCCCGTTCGAAGATGGTCGGCACCGGCTGCCAGGTGAGCGGGTCGATCCCGTCGGTCTCCCAGCCGCTGAGCTGATTGACGAGCACGTCGCGGCTCACATCGAGCACCCGGTAGCCGACGAGGCCGTGCTCCCCCGGCCACACTCCCGTGACGATGCTGGTGAGTGCGGCGGCCGTGGTCGAGGGGAACACCGACTGCGCGACATCCTTCTTCGCCATGCCGGCCGTCAGCGTGCGGGCGTGACCAGCATGTGCGCGGAGGCTGATCGCCCCGAGACCGTCGACGACGACGAGGACGACGGAGTCCGCACGCGGAAGCGCCTCGGATCCGCCTCGGAGCGCGGCGAACAGGTCGTCCGCCACCCCGACGACGCTCCGGGCGCTGGGCGACGCGGACGGTAGCATGAGGGACATCCGAGCCAGTCTGACACAGGCTCCCGTACGCCCTCAGGAAGTCCATGCCGAAAACCCCGCCGCCCGAGCCCGTCGAGGAGCGCATCCAGGACATCGATCTCTCCGCCGAGATGCAGGGTTCGTTCCTCGAGTACGCGTACTCGGTGATCTACTCCCGCGCTCTGCCCGATGCCCGTGACGGTCTGAAGCCGGTGCAACGCCGCATCCTGTACCAGATGGCCGAGATGGGGCTGCGCCCCGACCGCGGCCATGTCAAGAGCGCCCGTGTCGTGGGCGAGGTGATGGGAAAGCTCCACCCTCACGGAGACTCCGCGATCTACGACGCGCTGGTTCGTCTCGCGCAGGAGTGGGCGCTGCGTGTGCCCCTGATCGACGGCCACGGCAACTTCGGATCCCTCGACGACGGTCCGGCTGCTGCACGGTACACCGAGGCCCGGCTCGCCGCGGCGGCGCTCGCCCTCACCGAGAACCTCGACGAAGATGTCGTCGACTTCATCCCGAACTACGACGGTCAGTTCCAGCAGCCGGCTGTGCTGCCGGCCGCGTTCCCGAACCTCCTCGTCAACGGCGCCAGCGGTATCGCCGTGGGCATGGCCACGAACATGGCGCCGCACAACCTCATCGAGGTCGTGGCGGCCGCGACCCACCTGCTCGAGAACCCGGATGCCACCACCGAGGAGCTGATGGAGTTCGTCCCCGGTCCCGATTTCCCCTCGGGCGGCATCCTGATGGGTCTCGACGGCGTCAAGGACGCGTACGCGAACGGACGCGGAGCGCTCAAGGTCCGCGGTAAGACGTCGATCGAGCCCCTGGGTCCGCGGCGCACCGGCATCATCGTCTCCGAGCTGCCCTACATGGTGGGCCCGGAACGCCTGATCGAGAAGATCCGCGACGCCGTGCAGGCGAAGAAGCTGCAGGGGATCAGCGACGTCACCGATCTGACCGACCGCAACCACGGGCTTCGCGTCGCAATCGGCGTCAAGACCGGGTTCGACCCGAACGCGGTCCTCGAGCAGCTGTACCGCCTGACCCCGCTCGAGGACTCGTTCAGCATCAACAACGTCGCACTCGTCGACGGCCAGCCGCGCACCCTCGGCCTGAAGGAGATGCTGAGCGTCTACGTGGGCCATCGCCTCGAAGTGATCACGCGGCGGAGTCGCTACCGCCTCGCGCGCCGCGAGGAACGTCTTCACCTCGTCGAGGGCTTGCTCATCGCGATCCTCGACATCGACGAGGTCATCCAGGTCATCCGCTCCTCCGACGACTCGGAGCAGGCGCGCACACGTCTGCGCTCGGTGTTCGATCTGAGCGAGCTGCAGGCCGAGTACATCCTCGAGCTGCGACTGCGTCGCCTGACCAAGTTCTCACGCATCGAGCTCGAGACCGAGCGCGATGCGCTGCTGGCAGAGATCGCCTCGCTCCGTGAGCTGCTCGGCAGCCCGGTGCTCCTGCGCGGCGTGGTCGCCAAGGAGCTCGATGCTGCGGCCGATGCCTACGGCACACCGCGCCGTACGCTTCTGATGAACGCCGCTCCGCCGAAGCCACGAGCGACCAAGGGAGCGGTCGATCTGCAGATCGCCGACGCCCCCACGGTCCTGGTCCTCTCCACCACGGGCCGCGCCGTGCGGGTCGACCTCGGTGAGGGACAGGAGCTCACGGTTCCGGCACGCCGCAGCAAGCACGACGCGATCCTGACGACGGTCGAGACGACGGTCCGCGCGGAGATCGGGGCTCTCACCAGCCTCGGCCGTGTCGTGCGCTTCTCCCCCGTCGACCTGCCTTCCGTCCCCGCGACCTCCGTCCAGCTCGCTGCGGGGACACCGCTGCGTGACTACCTCGGGATCACGACCAGGAACGAGCGGATCCTCGGGTTCGTGCGTTTCGACAGCGAGACGCCGATCGCTCTCGGGACGGCGCAGGGAACGGTGAAGCGCATCGTCCCGTCGTCGCTGCCGGTGCGCCCCGACCTCGAAGTCATCGGCATGAAGCCCGGCGACACGGTAGTGGGAGCAGCGGAGGCCCGCGACGACTCCGATCTCGTGTTCGTCACGAGCGATGCCCAGCTGCTCCACTTCCCCGCCGCGAACGTGCGCCCTCAGGGAGCACCTGCGGGCGGCATGGCCGGTGTCAAGCTCGGCTCCGGTGCGACCGTGCTGTTCTTCGGCGTCGTCGATCCCACGGCGGAGGCCGTCGTGGCGACGGTCTCCGGTGGCGAGAGCATCCTGCCCGGCACGGAACCGGGACGTGCGAAGGTCTCGGCCTTCACGGAATACCCGGCGAAGGGCCGCGCGACGGGCGGCGTGCGCGCACACTCGTTCCTGAAGGGCGAAGATCGGCTCACCGTCGCCTGGGTGGGACCGAACCCCCCGCTGGCTGTCGACCCGACCGGTGCCGTGCGCAAGCTCCCCGAGTCCGGAGCACGACGTGACGGCTCTGGTCAGCCCATCGACGGCGTGATCGGCAGCATCGGCCGCACGCTCGTCTGAGAACGGGAGAGGGGGG
>NZ_JBLVOH010000014.1:0-12205 GCF_053543675.1 Microbacterium umsixpiens | reverse complement strand
TCCCGTTCCTTCGCCAGGCCCGGATCAGGCGTCGATCGACTCGCGAGACAGCCGGTCGGACGAGTCGATGATGAACTCGCGGCGCGGCGCCACCTCGTTGCCCATCAGGAGCTCGAAGACACGGCCCGCGGCCTCGGCATCCTCCATGCGCACCCGACGCAGCAGGCGGCCGGAGCGGTCCATGGTCGTGTTGGCCAGCTGCTCGGCATCCATCTCACCGAGACCCTTGTACCGCTGGATCGGCTCGTGCCAGCGCTTGCCGGCCTTGCGGAGCTTCGTCAGCAGCGCGTGCATCTCCTGCTCGCTGTACGTGTAGATCGTCTCGTTCGGCTTCGACCCCGGGTTCATCACGATGACCCGGTGCAACGGCGGTACGGCGGCGAACACGCGACCATCCTCGATCAGCGGTCGCATGTAGCGGAAGAACAGCGTCAGCAGCAGCGTGCGGATGTGCGCGCCGTCGACGTCGGCGTCGCTCATCAGGATGATCTTCCCGTAGCGAGCGGCGCTGAGGTCGAACGTCCGCCCGGAACCGGCACCGATCACCTGGATGATCGAGGCGCACTCGGCGTTCGACAGCATGTCGCCGACGGAGGCCTTCTGCACGTTGAGGATCTTTCCTCGAATGGGCAGCAGGGCCTGGAACTCGCTGTTGCGCGCGTTCTTCGCGGTACCGAGCGCCGAGTCGCCCTCGACGATGAAGAGCTCGCTGCGGTCCACCTCGTTCGTTCGACAGTCGACGAGCTTGGTGGGAAGAGTCGACGACTCGAGGGCGTTCTTCCGGCGCTGCGTCTCCTTGTGGGCGCGCGCGGACACGCGGGCCTTCATCTCGGAGACGATCTTGTCGAGCAGCTGCGACGCCTGGTTCTTGTCGTCGCGCTTGGTCGAGCTGAAGCGCTCCCCCAGGTCCTTGCGGATCACCTGGGCGACGATCGCGCGCACCGCCGGCGTGCCCAGGATCTCCTTGGTCTGGCCCTCGAACTGCGGCTCCGGAACGTTGACCGTCAGGACCGCCGTGAGACCGGCCAGGACGTCGTCCTTCTCGAGCTTGTCGTTGCCGACCTTGAGGCGGCGCGCGTTCTGCTCGACCTGGGTCCGCAACACCTTCAGGAGCTCCTGCTCGAACCCCTGCTGGTGGGTACCGCCCTTGGGCGTGGAGATGATGTTGACGAATGAACGGACGCGGGTGTCATAACCGGTGCCCCAGCGCAGCGCGATGTCGACGGCGCACGTTCGCTCCACCTCGGTGGAGACCATGTGCCCGTCGGCCTGTAGCACGGGAACGGTCTCCTTGAACGTTCCCTCCCCCTGGATGCGCCAGGTGTCCGTGACAGGAGGATCGGTCGCCAGGTACTCGACGAACTCCGAGATGCCGCCTTCGTACAGGTAGGAGGTCTCGACGGGGCCGAGCGTGGTGGTCTCACCGTCGGAATCAGGGATCGGGACGACCTGACCGGCAGCGCGCTCGTCCTTGACGACGATCTCGAGCCCCGGAACGAGGAAGGCCGTCTGGCGCGCCCGCGTCTCGAGCTCCGCGAGTTGGAAGGCCGCATCCTTCGTGAAGATCTGACGGTCGGCCCAGTAGCGCACGCGGGTTCCGGTGACGCCGCGAGGCGCCTTGCCGATGACGCGGAGCTCGCTGTTCTCCTGGAACGGTGTGAACGGGGCGTCGGGGCGCTTCTCTCCCGAATCCTTGAAGATGCCGGGCTCGCCGCGATGGAACGACATCGCATAGGTCTTCCCGCCGCGATCCACCTCGACGTCGAGGCGCTCCGAGAGCGCGTTCACGACCGATGCGCCGACGCCGTGCAGACCACCCGATGCGGCGTAGGAGCCACCGCCGAACTTTCCGCCCGCGTGCAGCTTGGTGTAGACGACCTCGACGCCGGTGAGGCCGGTACGCGGCTCGACGTCGACGGGGATGCCGCGGCCGCGATCATGGACCTCGACGCTGCCGTCGGCGTGAAGGATGATGTCGATCTTCGTGCCGTTGCCTGCCACCGCCTCGTCGACGGAGTTGTCGATGATCTCCCAGAGGCAGTGCATGAGGCCCGGCGAACCGTTCGACCCGATGTACATGCCCGGGCGCTTGCGGACAGCTTCGAGCCCTTCAAGCACCTGGAGATGGTGGGCAGAATACTCGGCATTCACAATCTCTGAGTCTATTCTCGCGACCTGCGCTCCAGCCGCAGACACTCCCCGCGCGCGTCCAGTCCGTTCCCGTCCCGTACGCGCTGAGCGAAACACGCCGCAAACCGGGCATGCACACAGGTGCAGCGTGGTTGTATTGACCAAATCAGCAAGCGAAGCCGACACCCGAGGAGGCACCGAGATGAATGCAACGACCGAACGTGACACCTCCACCATCGAGTTCCGTCTGACGGCCATGGATCGTTGCGATTCCTGCGGCGCTCAGGCGTACATCGCCGCCGAGGTGAACGGCTCCGAGCTCCTGTTCTGCGCCCACCACGGCCGCAAGTACGAAGAGAAGCTCCGCAGCATCGCGACCAGCTGGCACGACGAGACAGCACGCCTGATCCAGGCGGTCTGACGCCCGTCAGTCCTGTACGACCCGGCGGACCCGAGCGGTCAGCCGGGTGAGGATCTCCTCGCCCACCGTGTCGATACGCTCAGCGAGCGTGGTCGCAGACGATTCTCCGCGCTCACCCGCGCCGAACAGGGTGACCTCGTCCCCCACGCTGAGGCCCGGCCACCCGGCGACGACCGACGTCGTCTGATCGACGGCCATCAGATTCCGGGCACCGTCCGGCGTCCCCACGTCGACACCCCTGAGGGTCGAGGGGAAACCGTCGAAACTGCCGATCGAGATCACGGCGTCGCCTGCGTCGACATCGACGACGGTCGCCACCAGACTCGCCACCGGACGGACGCCCGGCAGCTCAGGGCCGTCGGCGGAACGGATGCCGTAGCAGAACGCTCCGATTCGCGACACCGTGCCGCGCATCTCGGGACGCCACCAGGATGCCGCTGAGGCGGTCAGGTGCAGCGAAGCGGGGACCGGCCCCGACTCCCCCACAACGCGCACCGCGTCCAGGAACACCTCTTGCGCATCGTCGTCCTCCTCGTCGCTCGCCTCGGCGATGTGACTCCACACGCCATCGAGTTCGAGGAGTCCTGCACGCTCCGCCGCCCGGGCCTCAGCCACCGTCGCTGCCCAATCCTCCGGCAGGATGCCGTTGCGGTGCAGCCCCGTGTCGATCTTCAGGTGCACGCGCGCGCACACGCCGAGGGCTTCGGCGCGGGTGATGATCCGCCGCAGGTAGGCGGTCGTTCCCACTCCGAGATCGATCTGCTGCAGGAGGGCGTCGTCGACCTCAGCATCCGTCGATGTCGCCCATGCGAAGATCCGCGCATCCCCGCCGGCGATGCGTCGAACGCTCAGCCCACCGGCGATGTCGTAGCTGCCGAACCGCTCGACGCCTGCCTGGACCGCCGTCTCGACGGCCCACGCGAGTCCGTGTCCGTATGCGTCGTCCTTGAGCACGAGCATGAGGGCCGACGGCGCGATCCGCGTGCGCACGGCCTCGATGTTCGTGCGGAAGACGCTGCTGCTGACGCGCAGCTCCGGGCGGCTCATGCCTCCCACCCCCGAACCGCGTGTGCACCGGCCACCGTAACGAGCTCCGCCGCCGCCATCCGGGTGACCGCGCTCCATCGGGCGAGTCCGTCCGCAGCGGTGCCGTGTCCACCGAAGTAGGTGACCTCCGCGCCGGCTTCGACTTCGGAGCCGGCGAGGTCGACGACGCAGACATCCATGGCGACGCGCCCGATGATGGGTCGCGCGACACCGTCGATGTCGACGAGCCCCTGGTTCCCGAGCGCTCGCACGATGCCCTGTGCGTAACCGCCCGTCACGAGCGCCACCGTCGTGTCTGCGGACGCGCGGTAGGTGTAGCCGTACGAGACTGCGTCGCCGGCACGAAGGCGCTTGGTGGACAGCACGCGGCCGGTGAGGCGCATCACGGGCTCCGTCACGAGGACGCCTGACTCATCAGGAAGTCCGTACAACAGAGTCGGATCGATATCGGCGTCGCCGGAGGTCACCCCGACGATCCCCTCCAGACGCAGCGCCTCGACCTCTCCGTCGGCGTCGACCAGCACCTGCTCCGCGCCGGCGGCGGTCACCGCCTGAGCGACAGCGAGCACGCCGTGCCCCCAGGCATCGCGACGCAGATCGGCGACGCGCCCGCCGGCGATCACCGCCGCTGACGCCCCTGCAGCCAGGGCAGACCGGGAGATGATCGCTCGCGGCAGGGCGCTGGAAGTCGTCTCACACACGTCCTCCACCCTAGCTTCCGACTCCCACGTGGACCTGCGCGGCCCCCGTAGACTGGTGGAGACCCCGACCCTGGAGCCATATGTCTCGTCTTTCCCTCACGCCCCGCATCCGCTACCTGCTGGGACGTGCCCGCCGCATCGATGTCGGATCGGTGGTGGAACGAGCGAAAGAGGCTTCGGAGCAGCACCACAAGGCCGTACCCGGCATCATCGTCGACATGCTGTGGTCCGCCGCCCGTCACAACGTCGGCTTCCAGGACTACATCGACTACGACTTCGCCATGCTCACCAAGGCCGAGCGCGAGACCTACATGACGCATCCGGTGTCGAACCAGCTCTCGCAGCGGTACGACCACCCGGACTACCGCTGGATCTTCCAGGACAAGGTCGAGTTCGACAAGCAGTTCTCCGCGTTCCTGAAGCGCGAGTGGATGGTCGTCGAAGAAGGCAACGCCGACGCCGTGCGTGAGCTCACCCAGCGCCTCGGCACGATCGTGACGAAGGAGCCGGTGGGGCAGGCCGGCACCGGAGTGCACCGCTACCACGCTGCCGACATCGAGGACTGGAACGAGTTCCACCGCGGACTGCTGGAGCGCGGCGAACTGCTCATCGAAGAGGTCATCCGTCAGCACGACGCCCTGGCGGCCGTGTGCCCCGGCACCGTGAACACCACCCGCATCACCGCGTTCTTCGACGGCGAGAAGGCGCACATCCTCGCGATGGCGCAGAAGTTCGGCCGCGGCGAGGTCAGCGATCAGATGACCTTCGGCGGCTTCTACACGATGCTCGATGAGAACGGCCACGCCGTGGGAGCCGGGTACGACTCGCACGGGCACGTGCACGAGACGCACCCCGACTCGGGTTTCCGCATCGCCGACTTCCAGTTGCCGTACATGGACGAGGTGCGGGCATTCATCGATGAGGTCGCCCGTGTCGTGCCGCAGGTGCAGTACGTCGGCTGGGACATCGTCGTGTCCCCCGACGGCCCCGTGCTCGTCGAGGGCAACTGGGGCGCCGGCGTCTATGAGAACAAGCCCAGCGTCACCGGCATCCGCACCGGTCACAAGCCCCGCTATCGTGAGGTCATCGGCTTCTGAACCATGAAGAGAAAGGCCCCGGGTGCTCGAGCGTCCGGGGCCTTCTTCGTGAGTTCCGAGAGATCAGATCGCGCGGACGATACCGAGCGGCGTGGACTCGAGGCCCTGGCCGAGCGGGTTGTCGCCGAGGATCTTCACCAGACGACGCTCACCGTCTTTGTCGAGCGTCGAACCGAGGATGTTGCCACCGAGATCGTTGATGTCGACCACGGCGACCTCCGCGTGACCGCCGACGAGCTTCTTGAGGCGGGCCGCGACACCGTCGGGATCCTTCGGCCCGAGCACGACCGCCTCGTTGTACGGCGGGATCGTGTGCTTGGTCGGTCCGTCGATCGCGCGTGCCTTATCGCCCGCGATGCGATAGAAGTCTCCCCGGCGACCGAACGCCTTGGTGACCGCCGCCACAGCCGAAGCGAAGAGGATCCGCGGCGTACCGCACTCCCGCAACGCCATCTCCATCGTCTCCGGCATGCCGAGCCCGATGCCGTACGGCGTGCGGGTGACGTACTTCGACAGGAACAACGCGAGCTTGCGCGGCTTGATCTCATCGAGACGGTACGACCGCCCCTGCGTGATCGCCACGATCTTCTCGGTCACGAACAGCAGGTCGCCCGGCTGCACCGCGTCCTTGGCGTACTCGGTGATGATCGCATCGAGGTCGTCCTCGGGCATGACCACGCGAGTGCGCAGCGGGATGCGCGCATAGTTCTTGCCGTCGACGCTCGCCTCGAGAGCCTTGCCGTCGTTCGCCTGGCTCATTCGAGGTAGTCCCGCAGGGACTGCGAACGGCTCGGGTGACGCAGCTTCGCCATCGTCTTCGACTCGATCTGGCGGATGCGCTCGCGCGTCACGCCGAACGTGTCGCCGATCTGGTCGAGGGTCTTCGGCTGACCGTCGCCCAGGCCGAAGCGCATGCGGATCACGCCTGCTTCGCGCTCGGAGAGCGAGTCGAGCAGCTGTTCCAGCTGACGCTGCAGCATGGTGAATCCCACGGCGTCTGCGGGGACCACGGCCTCGGTGTCCTCGATCAGGTCGCCGAACTCGCTGTCGCCGTCCTCACCGAGCGGAGTGTGCAGCGAGATGGGCTCGCGGCCGTACTTCTGCACCTCCACGACCTTCTCCGGCGTCATGTCCAGCTCGCGGCTGAGCTCTTCCGGAGTGGGTTCGCGACCGAGGTCCTGCAGCATCTGACGCTGCACGCGGGCGAGCTTGTTGATGACCTCGACCATGTGCACCGGGATGCGGATCGTCCGGGCCTGGTCGGCCATGGCACGGGTGATCGCCTGACGGATCCACCAGGTGGCGTAGGTCGAGAACTTGAAGCCCTTGGTGTAGTCGAACTTCTCCACAGCGCGGATCAGCCCGAGGTTGCCCTCCTGGATCAGATCCAGGAACTGCATGCCGCGGCCCGTGTAGCGCTTCGCGAGGGAGACGACGAGACGGAGGTTGGCACCGAGCAGGTGGCTCTTCGCGCGCTGGCCGTCGCGGGCGACCCACTGCAGGTCGAGTCCGAGCTGGCTCGTCTTCTCGGCCGCCGTCATCGCCGACAGCTTCTCTTCGGCGAACAGACCCGCCTCGATGCGCATGGCGAGCTCGACCTCTTCGGCCGCGTTCAGTAGCGCGACCTTTCCGATCTGCTTCAGGTAGTCCTTGACGGGGTCAGCCGTCGCACCGGTGATCTGCGTCGAGTAGACCGGGACGTCTTCATCGTCGTTCGACGAGATGACGATCGCGCCGGTCGGCAGCGGCTCGGTGAACTTCGGCTTGGCGTCTTCGTCCTCGTCGTCGTCGACAGCTGCCACGGCAGGAGCCTCGTCTTCTTCGACGACGTCCTCGGCCTTCTTCTTCTTGACGGGGGCGCGCTTTGCGGCAGCACGCTTCGCCGCGCTCAACGGCGCGGGCTTCTCGGGGGCATCGGCCTCGACCGGAGCGTCGGCGGTCGTCTCTTCGGCAGCCTTCTTCGTCCGGGTGTTCTTCGTCGTGGCAGGAGTCACGTTTCGCCTTTCACGGAGCTGCTGTGTAGCCCCGGGACATTTCGGACACTAGTAAGACCCTTGTCAAGTCCAGCGCTCGAAAACACTGATTGACAACGGGTCAGAGTCCTAGTATCGCACACGTGTGGCGATGCGGACGCATTCCGACGAAGTTCTCCCGTATCGATCTCAACCGCGACCGGGCTTGTCCTCGTCGCCGGACGGACGAGAGGCGAGGTAGCGCTCCAGCTCGGCCGCCAGCTCATCGGCGCTGGGCAGGTCGCGCTCGCTGAATCCGCCCTCGTCATAGGAATCGTCGTCGGGGTTGCGCCCCGCCATGTAGGCGTCGTAGCGACGCTCGAGGTTGTGCAACATCTGCTGCAGCTCGTCGTTCCCGGCGACCTGCTCCCCCACTCGGGTCAGGTAATCCTCGCGCCGCTCCTGCACCGCGTCGAGCATGAGCACCAGGCCCGTCGAGGCCATGAGCTTCTCGGCGGCGGCGATCACGGCATCGGGGTTCTCCGTCTCCGCGAGATAGTGCGGCACCAGGAGCACGAATCCGACGGCACGCTCGCCGCGTTCGATGAAGCGGTACTCGAGCAGGTGTCCCGCGGTGGCCGGCACCTGTGTGCGCGGCCTCCACACCGAATGCGCAACCGTGAGGTCGCGTCGGTTGCCACTCACCGTCGTGCCGATCGGACGCGTGTGCGGCACCGGCATGGCGATCGAGTGGACCCAGTGGAGCCCGGAAACCTCGAACTCCGCGGCCAGATCCAGCACCGTGCTCGCGAACGCGTTCCAGGCGAAGTCCGGCTCATAGCCGGCGAGCAGCAGGAAGGGCCGATCCAGGGCATCCGTCGCGAGGGAGAGCTCGAGCCGGGGCGGACGGAACTCGGTGAGGTGATCCTGATCGAAGGAGATCACCGGACGCCGTGCGCGATAGTCCAGCAGAGCGTCGTTGTCGAAGACGATGACCGGCTCGGGCGACGCGGTCTCGCGCAGGTGGTCGATGAGCCCGGAGACGGCGCTGCCCGCATCGGTGAAACCGGTGAGGAGAACCACCAGGGGCAGGCCGTGCGGCACTGTCGGCGCATTCGCGACACGTTCGTGGATCTCACCGGAGAAGGGCATGCCTCCATGCTACGAGCAGGTCCGGATACCGGGGCGCGACGCATCATGCTGAGAGCGAACACTCCCATGGGCGGCGGACGACCATGCTGCGGCGAAGATCCTAGGATGGAAGACATGACGCTTCCCGTGCTCTCGCACACCACCGCTCAGTTCCCCGGAAGCGCTGCAGATGCCGCAGTGCTCGTCGTCGCCACTCTTCCCGAGTCTGCGGAATCGCTGTCCGCCTACCCCGGCCTGGCGGACGCGCTGGCCGGCATCGGATTCACCGGCTCCGCCGGATCATTCGCCCGCGTGCACCTCCCCGAGGTCAGCACCTTGCCGTTCGCGGTCGTGGGAGCAGGCGACAAGCCCGATGCCGCCGCCGTGCGCAATGCGGCCGGCGCCGCGCTGCGCTCCCTCACCGGATTCGACCACGTCGCGCTCGGTCTCGCCGACGGCCTCGAGGGGTTCGCCCCTGCAGCGGCCGAGGGCGCGGTCCTCGGCGGCCACCGCTTCGACGGATACCGTTCCGAGAAAGGCAAGACCCGCGCCACCGCGGTCACCCTCCACGCGGTGCTCACCGATGAGGAGGCAGCCCATGCCCAGACCATCGGCGATGCGGTGGCGCTGATCAAGGACCTCGTCAACGTGCCTGCCGAGTGGCAGAGCCCTGCGCAGCTCGCGCAGAGTGCCGCCGACAGCGTCGCCGACCTCGACGTCACGGTCGAGATCCTCGACGAGAAGGAGCTGGCGGAGAAGGGCTTCGGAGGCATCCTGGGCGTCGGACAGGGCTCCGACCGACCGCCGCGGCTCGTGCGCCTCGACTACTCCCCCGCGGGTGCGAATCGACACATCGCCCTCGTCGGCAAGGGCATCACATTCGACACAGGGGGACTGTCCCTGAAGCCCGCGGCGTCGATGGTCGGGATGAAGTTCGACATGGCGGGAGCGGCCACGTCTCTCGCGGCGCTCCGCGCGATCGCCGCGCTGCAGCTGCCGGTGCGCGTGACGGCGTGGCTCTGCATCACCGACAACATGCCGTCCGGGCGAGCACTCCGTCCCGGCGACGTCATCCGCATCCTCGACGGCACGACCGTCGAGGTCCAGAACACCGATGCCGAAGGCCGCCTCGTCCTCGCCGACGGCCTGGTCGCGGCGAGTCGCGAGCAGCCCGATGTGATCATCGACGTCGCCACTCTCACGGGTGCGATCGTCGCCGCCCTCGGACACCGGCACACGGGCGTCTTCGGCGACGACGACACCGTCGCCGAGTTCCTCGCTGCCGCCGAGCACGTCGACGAGCCCGCCTGGCACATGCCGCTGCCGAGCTACATGGAGGAGTCCCTCGAGTCGCCCATCGCCGACCTGCAGAACGCGAACATGGGTGACCGGATGGGAGGTGCCTCGTTCGCCGGTCTGTTCCTGCGCCGTTTCGTCGGCCGCACTTCCGAGGCCGAGGACGCCCCGCGCACCCCCTGGGTCCACCTCGACATCGCCGGCTCCGGCGAGCACGGCGGATCACCGTACGGCTTCACGGAGAAGGGCCCCACGGGGGCGATGGTCCGATCGATCGTCGCCTTCGCCGCAGCATCCCACAAGGAGGCATGACACATGACAACCCACACCTTCGACGTCGTCGTCCTGGGCGGCGGCAGCGGCGGCTACGCCGCGGCTCTGCGCGCGAGTGAGCTCGGCAAGTCCGTCGCACTCGTCGAGAAGGACAAGGTCGGCGGCACCTGCCTGCACCGCGGCTGCATCCCGACCAAGGCGCTGCTGCACGCCGCCGAGGTCGCCGAGCATGTGCGCGACGCCGCCTCCGTCGGCGTCACCGCGACGCTGGAGGGCATCGATCCAGCTGGTGTCCGGGCATACCGCGAGGGCATCGTCGCAAAGAAGTTCAAGGGCCTCGAAGGCCTCGTGAAGGCCCGCGGCATCACGACCGTCGCCGGTCTCGGCCGACTGAACGCCGACCGCAGCGTCAGTGTCGGCGATGATGTGTACGTCGGCGCCGATGTGGTGCTCGCGACAGGCTCGTACAGTCGTTCACTTCCCGGCCTCGACATCGGCGGACGGATCCTCACGAGCGAGCAGGCGCTCGCGCTCGACGTCATCCCGGAGCGCGTCCTCATCCTCGGCGGTGGCGTGATCGGCGTCGAGTTCGCCAGCGTGTGGCGCTCCTTCGGTTCCGAGGTCACGATCATCGAGGCTCTGCCACACCTGGTTCCGAACGAGGACATCGCCCTCAGCAAGGGCCTTGAGCGCGCATTCCGTCGTCGCGGCATCCAGTACTCGCTCGGTGTCCGCTTCCAGACGGCGACGCAGGACGACTCCTCGGTCACCGTCACGCTCGAAGACGGCAAGGAGTTCACGGCCGACTACCTGCTCGTCGCGGTCGGACGAGGCCCCGTCACCGCAGACCTCGGATTCGAAGAGGCAGGCGTCACCCTCGACCGCGGCTTCGTGACGGTCGACGAGAACCTGCGCACCGGCGTTCCCGGGGTCTGGGCTGTGGGGGACATCGTTCCCGGCCTGCAGCTCGCCCACCGCGGATTCCAGCAGGGCATCGCCGTCGCCGAACGCATCGCCGGTCTGTCCCCCGCGAACATCCCGGACGCGCAGATCCCCAAGGTCACGTACTCTAGCCCCGAGGTCGCCTCGGTCGGCGTCACCGAGGAGGCTGCGATCGCCGAGCACGGTGCCGATGCGGTCGCCGCTTACGAGTACAACCTCGCCGGCAACGGCAAGAGTGAGATCATCGGGACGAGCGGGCTCGTCAAGGTCGTCCGGCTCAAGGACGGCCCCGTTCTCGGCGTGCATCTGCTCGGCGATCGCGTCGGCGAGCTCATCACCGAGGGACAGCTCGCTGTCGCCTGGGAAGCGCATCCTGAGGACATCGCCCCCCTGATCCACGCCCACCCGACCCAGAGCGAGGCACTCGGCGAAGCCTTCCTCGCACTGGCCGGCAAGCCCCTGCACGCCCTCTGAGCACCAACCGGTGCCCGAGTCACTAAGCTAGACAAGCGTCATACAACTTCTTGAAGGAGACTCAGTCATGAGCACATCCGTCGTCCTCCCCGCTCTCGGCGAGAGCGTCACAGAGGGTACGGTCACCCGCTGGCTCAAGCAGGTGGGAGACACCGTGCAGGCGGATGAGGGCCTGCTCGAGATCTCGACCGATAAGGTCGACACCGAGATCCCCTCCCCCGTTTCCGGCGTGATCGAGGAGATCCTCGTGGCCGAAGACGAGACCGTCGAGGTCGGTGCGCTTCTCGCGCGAATCGGCGATGGCAGCGAGTCGGCTCCTGCGGGAGATGCTCCTACTGCCGCCGAGGCTGCACCCGCTGAACCCGCGCCCGCCGAGGCCGCGCCCGCGGAATCCGCACCTGCTGCGGCCGAACCTGCCGCTGAGGCCCCCGCACCCGCCGCGGAGACGCCGGCTGCAGAATCCGCTCCCGCCGGCGACGCGACCGACATCGTGCTTCCCGAGCTCGGCGAGAGTGTCACCGAAGGCACCGTGACCCGTTGGCTCAAGCAGGTCGGCGACAGCATCGCCGTCGACGAGGCGCTTCTGGAGATCTCGACCGACAAGGTCGACACCGAGATCCCGTCGCCGGTCGCCGGTGTGCTGCAGGAGATCGTCGCCGGCGAAGACGAGACCGTCGCCGTCGGCGCTGTCCTCGCTCGCGTCGGTTCCGGCGCGGCAGCGGCAGCTGAGGCACCGGCCGC
>NZ_JBLVOH010000013.1:0-15221 GCF_053543675.1 Microbacterium umsixpiens | reverse complement strand
AGTCGCGTGCCATGGCCGCTGCCAGATGCGCCTCGAGGTCGAGGTAGGCGTCGTCGGCGATGTCGAACACGACCTTCGTGATCTCGCCGCCGGCGAAGTCGAACCCGTAGCCGTACAGCGACGACACCGGGTCCGCGCTGTCGCGGCCGATCGTGAGCCCTTCGCCGCACAGGGAGAAGTGTCCGAGGACCGTGCGGATCTGCTTCTCGCCGACGACCTGGTCATCGATGTACAGCTTCACCGGGCCGACGCCTTCGCGGTGCTCGCCCATGCCCTCCTTCGTGAACTCGACGCCGATGATGTGCTTCCCCGACGTCGGCACGGGCGCGGAGACCCGATCCTCCGGAGGGATGCCGAGGAAGTTGTACACGTAGTGCACCTGGCCGTCCTTCACGACGAGAGCGTGCCCGCCGAAGCGGGAGCCGTGCGCGAAGATGACGCCCTCCGTGTCGGGCGTGAACTCGACCTCGGCGGCGATCTTGTACGAGACGCCGTGCGTGTTCGCCGCGGACCTCTCCGGCACCTCGCTGGTGTTCGGGTAGTAGACGAACCGCCCCGATGGCGGAGCCGGCTGGTGGAACTCCATGCCGATGAACGTCTCGAAGTCCTTCGGATTGCCGATGATCTGCAGGTCGTTCAGCGGCAGCACGTTGTTCGTCTTCGCCTCCTCCATCCAGAGCGTCTTGAGCTCTTCGAGCTTGTCGGGATGTTCCTCGGCGAGGTTCTTCGCCTCGGCCCGGTCGACGTCCGTGTGGTAGAGCTCCCACTCGTCCTTGTCGAAGTTGCTGATGCCGCTCATCGGACCGTGGACTGCGACGGCCTTCCAGCCCTCGTGCCAGATGCCGCGCTGGCCGAGCATCTCGTAGTACTGCGTCTGCTTCTGCGTCGGACCCTCCGGCTCGGCATCGAACGAGTACGCCATCGACACGCCGGACAGGGGCGTCTGCTCGACACCGTTGTAGACGTCGGGGAACTCCACCCCACAAGCCTCGAGGATCGTCGGGACGATGTCCGTCGAGTGGTGGTACTGATGGCGCACCTCACCGCGGGCCTTCATACCGGCGGGCCAATGGATGACAAGCGGATCGCAGACGCCGCCCTGATAGGTGTAGCGCTTGAACATCTTGTAGGGCGTGGAGAACGCCGCGGCCCACCCGGTCGGGTAGTGGTTGTAGGTGTCGGGCGAGCCGAGCTTGTCGACGAGGCGAAGGTTCTCCGCCTCGTCGTCGGGGTAACCACCGAAGATCTTGCCCTCGTTGACCGAGCCGTTCGGGCTGCCCTCGCCGGACGCGCCGTTGTCGGCGCAGTACAGGATGAGCGTGTTGTCGAGCTGACCCGATTCTTCGAGGTAGTCGACGATGCGGCCGACCTGCGAATCCGTGTACTCGCTGAAGCCCGCGTAGACCTCCGCCATCCGGGAGAACATCGCCTTCTCCTCGGCATTCAGCGAGTCCCAGGGGCGCACCTCGTCGGTCGGGTTGAACGTGCCCTCGGACATCGGGTTCAGTTCGGTCAGGTCGGTGTCGGACGGGAGGATGCCCTTCTCGACCATCCTGGCGAGCACCCAGTCGCGGTAGGCCTCGTAGCCGTCGTCGAACTGACCCTTGTACTTGTCGATGTACTCCTGCGGGGCGTGATGGGGAGCGTGGTTGGCACCGGGGCAGAACCAGAGGTACCAGGGCTTGTCCGGCTCGGTCTGTTTGACGTCGCGGATCATCGTGAGCGCCTGATCGGCCAGGTCCTTCGACAGGTGGTAACCCTGCTCGGGGAGGTACGGCTGATCGATGTAGTGGTTGTCCTCGGCCAGTGACGGATACCAGTTGTTGGTCTCGCCGCCGATGAAGCCGTAGAACCGGTCGTAGCCCTGTGCCAGCGGCCAGTGCTTCTTCGAGGCGCCGGCGGTCCACTCGTCGATCGGCACGTTGTGGTTCTTGCCGACCCAGAACGTCGACCATCCGGCATCGCGGAGCACGTGAGCCATGGTGACGTTCGACTCCGGGATGTGGGAGTTGTAGCCCGGGAAACCCGTCGACGACTCGGAGATCGTGGCGAAGCCGTTGAGGTGGTGGTTGCGTCCGGTCAGGAACGTCGATCGCGTCGGTGAACAGAGCGCGGTCGTGTGCCACTGCGAGTAGGTGAGACCGTTCTGCGCGAGTCGATCCATCGTGGGCATGTTGATCCGCCCACCGTACGGCGACCACGCTGCCATGCCGGTGTCGTCGTAGAGCACGACCAGGACGTTCGGTGCACCTTGCGGTGGTGTCGAAGCCCGATAGGCATCCCAATCCGCGACCGAGTCGCGCACGTCGAGTTCGATCTTGCCCTGGAAGTCGCGAGCCATCTGCTGGTTCCCTTCGCCTGTCGGAACGATGCCGTATCCGCACAGTACTGCGGCGTGATGGTTGTTGTCACCGGTGGAACGCGACGCTCATCCGGGTGATCCCCGTCACCTCGGAGCGAGGGACCCGTCGGGAGACGCTCCCGGTCACTCAGAGCAACGCCGCGAGCGCCTTCTGCAGCTGGAGGGCGCCGATCACGAGGAGCAGAGCCGCGTTGAGCACGTGTGTGTTGCCAGCGATCCACGTGCGGACGCGGTCGAGCAGTGGCTGCGCGTCCCGTCCCCGCACGACGACGTACACGACGGGGAGAGCGATCGGGAGGGTGCCCACCACGACGAAGGCGGCTGCGACCCAGAGTCCCGCGGCCGGATCCACGTCGGACAGGGTGATGTCGAGCGCGGCGATGATGGCGCAGGACGCGTCGACCGGGTTCAGGACGAAGAGCCCGATGCCGAGGAGAAGCGTGTGCCCGGGGCGGAAGGACTCCACCGAGTGCAGCCAGCCGGGGAGTTGGGGCGAGGCGGCCACGACATCGCGTGGCGTCGAAGCCGCCGCCATCCGCTGGATGTGCACCCGGCCCTTCCGATACACCCAGACGGCGGAGACGACGAGGAAGAGGCCGACGAGCAGACGCACGAGCGGCACCCAGAGGGGCGGTTCGCCGCGTTGATGCACCTGCAGCACCGGGAACAGCCACAGGAAGAGTGCCATGAGTCCGGCGAGGCCGAGGAACCATCCGAGAAGATAGGCGATCCCATTGGCCCTCGCGTTCCGCGACAGCAGCACCGCGACGAGAGCCATGATCGCGAGCGGGCTCAACACCACGCCCAGAGCGACCGGGATGAGATCCAGGATCAGCTCGCCCATCTCCGTGCTCCTCTTCTCCGAGTTCGCCCGCGCCGCTCGGTGACGGGTCTAGAAGCTTCCGATGCCCTTGCCGATCATGGACACCCCGATCACGAGCAGCAGGACGGCCATGATGACGGCGTTCTCGGTGGCGAGCCAGCCGCGCAGGGCGTCGAGCGGGCCGCGGAGACGATCGGCGGCGATGAGATAGCCGACCACCGGGACCAGGACGGTCGATGCGGCGATGAGGGTGTAGATGACGATCACCAGCACGATGGATCCGCCCGGAAGCGCCGCCGCGCCGATGTCGGTGCCGGCGCCCGCCGCCATGATCAGGTTCTTCGGGTTCACCGCCGACAGCAGGAAGCCGAGCCCCAGGGCGACCGGGAAGGTGATCGTGTCGATGGCCTTCATCCACTTCGGGAGGGCGGCCTCTTCACCGGCCTTCGGCCGCTTGCGCCACTGCCCGAAGGCCAGGACGAACAGGAGCAGACCGAGCACGAGCTGCACCGCACCGCGGATCGGATGGGAGACGTCGGGGTCGTCTGCGGGGAGTATCGAGGACAGCAGGGTGAACACCGCGACCGCGGCCACGATGCCGACGACCCAGCCGAGCAGGAACCCGACGCTGGTCACTCGCGCCTTCGGAGAGAGCAGCATCAGGATCGCGGCGATGATCGGTATGGGACTGATCGCGACGCCGAGTGCGAGCGGAAGCATGTCTCCGATGACGGTACCCATCACTGGTCTTCTTTCGGTAGGGATTCGCGTTCGGCCGATGACGGCACCAGACGCGTGATTGCTGAGCGGTTGGTCGAATAGACGTCCTCCGACGTCAGCAACCCGAGGCTGGTCAGTCGGTGCAGCGTGTTCGGGCGGACCCTGCTGAACGAGAGCGACACCGACCGAGCCGCGAGCCAGTCCTTGAGCGATGCGAACGATTCGGCGCCCGTGACGTCGACATCGGTCACGGCCTCCATGTCGACGACGAGGTGCTGGACCGCCCCGTCGCCCGCCGAACGGATGGCGTCCTTCACCGCGGTGGAGAAGACCGCCCCGTTGGCGAAGAAGAGCGGGGCGGCCAGGCGGATGACGATCACCCCCGGAGCGGTCACGGTTCCGGCAGGAGCGTCCTCGAGCAGGGACTCGCCCGGATCACCACTGGATTCCAGGACGTCGATCGCGGGATTCGAAGCGCGTCGCGCGATGTTGATGAGCGCGAGCACGAACGCGACGAGGATGCCCGGGATCGAGCCGATGAACAGGGTGACGAGGAAGCAGGTCGCGCCGATCAGGAACTCGAACCGGTCCTTGCGCCACAGATCGATGAAATCGCGGATCCCGAGGAGCGGGATGATCGCGACCCCGACGATGGCACCGATGGCGGGCGAGGGGATGTCCGCCAACAGTGCGGTGCCGAAGAGGAGGAGCAGGAGCGTTCCGACGGCGAGGATCAGTGCGGGGAACTGTGTGCGCGATCCCGCCTGGTCCATGGCGGCCGTGCGCGAAGTCGACGATCCGACGGCGAAGCTGCCCTGAGCTCCCGCAGCGACGTTGGCGATGCCGAACGCGAACAGGTCCCGGTTCGCATGGAACGGGTAGCCGTGCTTCTCGGAGTAGGAGCGCGAGACGAGGAGCCCCTCAGCGGTGGTGACCAGTGTCAGCGCGATCGCGGACGGAATCAGCGCGAGCCAGAGCGACCAGTCGATCATCGGCCAGGTCAGCTCGGGCGGACCCGCGGGGACTTCACCCAGAACGGCGACACCGCGTTGATCGAGACCCGTGAGGACGACCACGAGCGTCGTCGCCACGAGGACGATCAGCGCCCAGGGGATGGCGCGCAGGTACCGGCGTCCCAGCAGCAGGACCGCCACCGAGCAGACCGAGATCAGGACGGCCCAGAGATTGATGGTGGCGAGACCTCCGATGAGGTCGGCGACCTTACCCGTGAACTCCTTGCCGGAGTCGATCTTGACGCCGAGCATCTTCGCGACCTGACTGACCATGATGTCCAGTGCAAGGCCGCCGACGAATCCGACCAGGATCGGCTTCGAGAGGAAGTTCGCCAGGAATCCGAGCTTGAACACGGCGAGGAGTACGAACATGCCGCCGCAGATGATCGCCTGCGCGAGGGCGAGGGTCGCGTAATCGGCGCTGCCCGCCGCGGCGAGGCCACCGATCGACGAGGCGACGAGTGCGGCAGCCGCCGCATCAGGGGAGGCGACCAGCTGACGGGAGGAGACGACGAGGGCGTACACGATCGTCGGCACGATCAACGCGTACAGTCCCGCGGTCGGGGGAAGCCCGGCGATCTGCGCATATCCGATGTTCAAGGGGATGGCGATGGCGAGCAGCGTGACGCCGGCGGTCAGCTCCGTGAGGAAGTTGCGCCTCGTCAGCCCCGCGAGTGGACGTTGCACGTCGACTCCCTTCGGGAGCGCTCCGGACGAGCGCGTTCGCGTTCACGATCCCATCGTGGGGGTCGCGGCGACCATGCCGGGGTCGCAACCTCCTCCGGGTGATTTACCGAGACCATGGGTGACCTTTCATCCGTTGCCACGCGCCCGGCGACGCCGATTCCGACCGCGCGCGACGGGACGCTGTTCCGGTTCGGGCTCCGGCGGCAGGGCCGTGTGGTCGCCGGAGAGCCAGCGCACCCACGTCGACTCAGGATCGCCCTCGAGGACCAGCGTGCGCACGAGCAGGGTGAGGGGGATGGAGAGGATCGCGCCGAGCGGTCCGATGATGAAGGTCCAGAAGATCACGGAGAAGAAGCTCAGCGTGAGGCTGAGGTCGACCGCGTCGCTGACGAACTTCGGCTGCACGAGCACTTGGAGGACCACGTTGACGATGCTGTAGACCGCGACGACGCCGAGGAGCAGCGGCCAGCCCCCGACCACGAAGGCGAGGATCGCCGGGGGGATGAGCCCGACCACGAAGCCGACGTTGGGGATGAAGTTCGTGACGAACGCGAGGATCGCCCACACCACTGGAGCCGGGATGCCCATCCACCACAGGGCCAGCCCGTCGATGACAGCCACGATCGCGCCGAAGGTGGCATTGACGATGTAATAGCGCCGGACGCCGGAGTTCAGGCGGGAGATCCGGGCGAGGGCGGCACCCTTCGTCGCGCCGAACAGGGCGGGCGCTCGACCGTAACGGGCCGCATCGATCGCCATGAAGATGATGTAGGCGCAGACGAAGAACAGCGCCGTCGCGACGCTGAGGACGGTGCCGCCGATGCTTCGTGCGACGCCGAGCAGCGTCTCGGGATCGAGGACCGAGGCTGCCGCGTCCGAGGCCTCCTCGTCGAGGCCGAGTGACTGCAACCACCCCACCACCTCTTCGGCGGTGTTCTCGAGACCGCCTTGCGACACCAGGTCGCCGATGAGTCGGGCGAACTGGGTGCCGGCGAGCCAGAGCAGAGCGCCCATCGACAGCAGTATCAGGTAGGCGACGACGATGACCGCGGTCGTGCTCGCCCACTGCGGCCAACCGCGCCGATCGAGCGGGCGGCGAAGCGGCTCGCAGATGACGACGATCACGATGGCGAGTGCGATCGGCCCGAACAGATCACGCGCGAAGTACACGCCGGCCAGCGTCACCGCGCTCGCCGCGAGCAGAAGAAGCACGCGCAGACTGGGGGAGAGCATGCGATCGGTGGCGCGCTCGGGCGCAGGCGAGGGGTTCACGCGGCCAGCGTAGCCCGCGGTCTGACGGGAGCCCGGTCGCCTCGCGGACGGCGGACCGGCGGCCCGGGAGATCAGAACGGCTCCGGGGGCACGAGGGGCGGGGGCCCCTGCTGCGGCGTGACCACGGCTTGCAGCCCCGACGCCTCGAGAGCCTCCGCGACGCCGCGCACGGTGTCGGAGATCACGGCACTGCCGTGCAGTGGGTGGTGCCAGATCTGGAGGGTGAGCGTCCAGCGAGTGGGCGAGATCGCGGCGACGCGCACGGTCGGGTGTTCGCGGGCGTGCACGCCGTCGACACCGCTCGCCGCATCCGTGATGGTCGTGACCGCGTCGTCCAGGTCGAGCCCCGTTGACCGCGCGATGCGGATGTCGACGTCGCTTCGGCGCGCGCCGTGACGCGAGTCGTTCACCAGGACCCCGGTGAGCAGCGCGGCGTTCGGCACGTGCACCGTGCGGCCGTCGACCGTCGTGAGGATGACCGAGCGACCGTTGAGCTCCTGCACGGTGCCCCGGATCACCCCGTCGGGGCCGTCGATGCCGATCTCCTCGCCGATCTTCACCGACTGACGGGACTGGATCAGGACCCCGGCAGCGAAGTTGTCCGCGACACCGCGCAGCACCAGGACCAGGACGATCGCGGCGATGACCGTCATCGCGAGCAGAGGCTGCACGTTCGCGCCGAGGAACGCCAGCCCGACCCCGATCCCGACCAGGAGCAGCGCGTACTGCGTGAAGCGCGCAGCCAGCTGCGAGACGGAGTCGGAGATTCCCGGGGTCCGCGCCGCCAACTTCAGCACGCCCTTGCGAGCGAGCCGCGAGAGCAGCCAGCCGATCAGCACCGACAGCAGCGCGAGCACGATCTGCCACCCCGACAGGCCCTCCGGGAACAGGTCGCCCAGCGTCACGATCGCCGTCCGCTCGACGTCTGCCCCACGCTCCTCGACCTCATCCGACAAGCATGCGCGACGCGTCTCCCCGGAGACCACGACACTCATCCTCAACGGGTGAGCACGGCGCGACACACGTGCGGCAGGGCAGGACGGCCTGCTCGGGGAGTCCGTCGGGCGCGCTTCACGGAGCCGCATCGCCCCGAAGGGATGAGCCGCTCTCGCCGGTGGTGCAGCGGAGAAGGAGACTGAGCTCATGTCGTCGACGCCAGCAGGGCACGATCTCCTCACGGAAGCCCGCTCCCGCGGGGCCACACGAGAGCGCGCTCGGGAAGCCATCGGGCTCCAGATCTCGATCTTCGCGTTCGTCCTCGCCGCCCTCGTCGCACTGCCCGTGTTCCGGCTGCAGTCCGCGCCGATCGCGGGTCCCGACTCGCTCGGACAGTTCGCGGCGCTGATGTCGGCGGTGACGGCGATCGTCGTCTTCGTGCTCGGGCGTGTCATCGCGGCCGACCCGGCGCGGCGCGGCCGACTCGGGGTGCTCGACATCGTCGACATCGCCGCGTTCGCCTTCGCGCACGCCATGATCGCGCTACTCGGGTGGACCCTGGCGGCGACGATCGTCGAGGCGGGGCTCATCGGCGCTGCGGTGTTCCCGGTACCTGTGCTGATGCTGGCCGGTGCCGCGGCCGCATTGACCGCATACGTGACCTACTACTCCGCCACGCACCTCGACCTGCAGCTGCTGGCCACGGTTCTCGCCGTGTTCCTCGTGCTGGGAGTGCTCGCGAGCATGCTCACGGCGAGCGACCCGCAGTGGTGGAAGGAGAACCTGAGCGCTCTCGGCATGACGGACGACCTCTCCGCCCGGGCCTTCAACCTCACCCTGATCGTCGCCGGGATCCTGGTGACGACGCTGGCCCGCTACGCGACGAAGGGGATTCCGACGCCTCATCCGCGCGGGGCCGCCTCGGTGCGCACGTGCCTCGTGATCGTCGGCATCTTCCTCGGTCTGGTAGGGGTGTTCCCCGTGGATGAGCACTTCGCCCTGCACACCGGGGTGGCTTCGGGGATGGTGGTCGCCTACGCGGTGCTGATCATCGCCGTCCGGTGGTGGGTGCCGGGCGTCTCGCGCACGTTCCTGCTCGTCGGCTACGTCTTCACCCTTCTGATCCTGCTGCTCGCGGTGTTCTTCGCCGTCGGCTACTACACCCTGACCGCGGTCGAGCTGGTGGCGGGGACGGTCGTCTTCACGTGGATCATCCTGTTCATCCGCACCGCCGACGCGCTCAAACGTGACGCCGGGAGCCGTCTCGCGGACTGAAAGATCACCCGGAGGATGCCCTTGAGGGTGGAGCGTCGACGCCACTAGCTTTGGTGCCATGTCGCCCCCCGTACGATCGACGATGCCGGGCCCCATGGTGCGCTTCCGCCCACCCGGACCCCAACCGGGTGCCATCCGCCGGGAAAGGGTGAGCACCGCGATCGCCGATGCAGCGGCGATCGACCCGCTGACGGTCGTCAGCGCGCCGAGTGGCTTCGGCAAGACGACCGCGGTCGCAGACTGGGCTTCCGGGCTCGAGCAGGTCGCCTGGCTCAGCCTCAGTTCCTTCGACTCCGACCCTTCGCGTCTGACGCACGGCGTCGTGCATGCTCTGCTCGTCGGCGCCGAGCGCGCGGGGCGTCCGCTCGCACTCGCGCGGGACCTCGACGATCCCGAGCATGCCTACCAGGAGATCTGCGGCGCCCTCGATGCGCTCGACACCCCAATGCACCTGATCGTCGACGACGCGCACCGCGCCGGTGAGAGCTGGCGCACCGGGCTCCTCGGCATGCTCGCGGAACAGGCACCGGAGAATCTCCGGGTCGTACTGGTCGGGACGACGCTGCTCGAGGTCACCCTCTCGCGGCATCGACTCACGCATCCTGGTTCCTTCGTCGGCGTGGACACGCTCAGCTTCACCGCCCCGGAGGTCAAGCTCCTGCGCACCGCGGACGGGGCCGGGCTCGCTGCCGAGACGATCTTCGCGGAGTCCAGAGGCTGGCCGATCGCCGTGCGGCTCATGATGATCGGCGGTGCCCGACCCGACTCCCGCGCACAGAGCGCGTCGAGCTTCCTCGGGACCTACGTCCGTGAGCATGTGCTGGGTGCGCTGCCTCCCGACATCGCCGACTTCGTGCTCGACGGCAGTGTCTGCGGCGAGCTGACGGCGGAACTCGCCTCCGCCGTGACCGATCGTCCGGATGCGGCAGAGCTGCTGGAGACGTGCGTCAGGCTCGGCCTCTTCCTCGACCGGTTCGAGGGTCCGCACGGCTTCGTCTACCGGTGGCACACCTCGTTCGCCAAGCAGTGTGTCGACATCGTCGCTCTCGACGCAGCTCGGGCTGCGGCCTGCCATCGCCGCGCCGCCATCGCGCTCGAGGCGACGGACCCCACCGCCTCGATCGCGCACTCGCTTCGTGCGGGAGATGCGGAGACCGCGAGGGAGACGCTGCTGCGGCACTGGCTCGGTCTCGTGGTCGGTGCCCGCGCGGCGGAGATCGAGCGCACGGCGATCGACATGCTGCGCCGTACCCCTGACGACGCGCAGGTGCTCCTGGTGCGTGCGTGCGCAAGCGATGTGCTGGGTGAGCATCGCGTCGCGCGCGAGCTCTTCCGGCGTGCAGAGGCGATGATCGCGCGGACCGGGGACGGGACGGAGCCCGCGGTCCTGCAGATCGCGCGTCTGTTCATCACCGACGAGCGGTCCGAGGTCGCTGAAGCGAGTGCGAAGGTGCGGCAGATGCTCCTCGACGCGGATTCGACCGAGCTCGGAGATCGCGCGGCACTCAACTATCTCCTCGGGTGGACCGAGATCCGGCACCGCGGCAACCCGATGATCCCACTCGAGTACTTCTCGGCCGCGGCGAGGGAGGCGCAGAGCTCCGGCGATCGCGAACTCGCGAAGCGGTCCCTGGGGCATCTCGCCTTCGGCCAGACCTGGGCGGGTCGCCTCGTCGATGCGAGGTCGTCGCTGGTCGCCGCGCATCAGGAGTATGACGTGAGTCTTCCCTGGAGCACCTACGCCGGAGGAAGCGCCGCAGCAGCTGCCGGGTTCGTCGCGTACTGGTCGGGGGAGTTCGATGAAGCGATGCGGGCTTTCGGGACGGTGATCGCCAACGGGAGTTCCGACCGCTCCTTCACCGGCGTGGCGCGGATGATGATCGCGTACACGGCGGCCGAGACCGGTGATGTCCCGACATGCCGCCGCGCGGCGATCGGCGTGCAGGACATCCCGCTCGAGGTCGTCCACGGTATCTCCTGGCCGGCATTTCGGGAATCGTCCGTCGCGGTTCTCGAGGAGGCGGTCGGTCGACAGGACCGCGCGTTGCGGATCGCCAGGAAGTACCTCCACTGCCCGGACCTGCCGGTCGTGAACGTCACGCTCGCCGGTGTGCTGCGCCGTGCCGGTGACTACCCCGCAGCTCTGGAGATGCTGCGATCGCTGCGGGCGTTCAGCGAGGTGTCGTACGTGAAGACAGCGACCCTGATCACCGCCGCCGTGCTGCGCCGTCACACCGGGCACCACGACGAGGCGCACGAGTTGTGCGAAGCCGCGGTCGCGGTCGCCTCCGGGGAGAACATCCGGCTGCCGTTCGGACCCCGTGAGGCGGCGGTGCGCAAGCTGCTGGGCGAGCACGTGCATTTCGGCACGCAGTTCGAGGACTTCATCGGTCGATGCCTCGCCAACGATGCCGCCGGCTCGCTGGTGGAGACGCTCTCGGAGCGGGAGCGCGATGTGTTCCAGCAGTTGCAGACGGCGCGCACACTGCACGAGATCGCTCGGGAGCTGGCCGTGTCGATCAACACGGTGAAGACCCACCAGCGCGCCATCTACCGGAAGCTCGGGGTGTCCTCCCGCCGAGAGGCCGTGCGGACGACCGTCTGACCCCGCGCCGCGTTCCTCGCCCGCCGACGCGTCAGGGCTGGCGCAGCGCCGATGCGAGGACCGTGTTCGCGATCGAGGCGGGGATGGGTTGGGTCGCGAGGATCCGATCACCCCGACGGTCGACATCGCGGGAGAAGCGCTCACTCCAGGTCGGCTCGACGAGGATGAGTGCTGCGAGGGAGCCGATGGGGAGCCCGGAGGCGAAGTGCCGGGCGTCGTCCTCGCAGACGAGACCCGGGGTGTCCAGTCCGAGACCGGCGAGGGTGAACTCATCGGCGTCGATCTCGATGAGGTGCCAGTCCTCCGCGCCGAGCCGGCGGATGAGAAGGAAGTCCAGAAGGCGGATGGCGCCGCTCTCCACCTGTCGGAGCAGGGCTTCGAGGATGTCGGGGCTGAGGCGGTCGTCCTCCAGGCGCACGACGACGAATTCGACGTCGCCGAGCGCCTGCAGGGACATATCGACCACCTCAGCCACGATGTCAGCTCAGTGCGCGCGTCTTGATGGCGGCGAACTCGTCGGGAGTGATCGTTCCCGCCGCGAGGAGCTTCGACGCCTTGTCGATCTCATCGCTGGGACTGGATCCGGCGACGCTGCGGATGTAGGAGTCGGCAGCGTGCTGCTGCTCCCGGTACGCCGAGACGCTGCGTTCGCCCATTCCCTTGCCGCGTGCGATGAGGTAGACGAGCGCCGTGAGGAAGGGCACGAAGATGAGGAAGATGATCCACACGGCCTTCCACCACCCGTTGAGGGCGTGATCCCGGAACAGGTCGGCCACGATGTTGAAGAGCACCATCAGGTAGGAGATGAACACGAAGACCCAGAAGAACCACCAGATGATGTCCCAGAAGCTTTCCCAAATGGACACTTCGGACCCCTTTCGTTGAGTTACTGCGTACGGCGATAGTGACAGCGCCTCCACGGGCGCGGGAAAGCTGCTCACCCCTAGCGGGCGACCCCCGGCCCGGCAGGTCGAGCCGCCGGACGACGAGGTTCTCATCCGATCGGGGTGAGGGCGGCGATCGCCCCGATCGCGGCAGTGCGAGCATGGCCGCAGAGTCCCGGTACGTCGTCGCCGGGAGAAGGGACACTCCATGAATGACTTCCGATTCGGCCCCGCCGAGTTCTACCTCGTCGGGTTCGAGGGCGATCGTCCAGACCCGGCGACGTTCCGCGCGCTGACCGACCTCGTCGACAGCGGGGTCGTGCGATTGCTCGACTTCGTCCTGCTGTCGAAGTCGGCGGCAGGGGAAGTGGAGATCGTCGAGCTCGACACGGATGACGACTCCCTCGGACTCGACGACTTCGAGCCGATCGCCGCCGGACTGGCCGGCGAAGAGGACGTGGAGGCCCTCGCGAGCGCTCTCGCCCCCGGTCAGTCCGCTGCCGTCGTCGTCCTGGAACTCGCTTTCGCCCGGGCCCTCGCGCAGAACCTCGCCGCCGCCGGCGGTCAGGTGCTCCGTAGTGAGCGCGTGCCGGCACCCGTCGTGAACGCCATGATGGACATCCTCGATCAGGAAGGTGAATGACATGCCCTTGAGAAGATTCGGTCGCCCGGGACTGATCGGACTGGCCGCCAGGACCGCGGTGGTGGCGGGAACGGCGTCGGCGGTCGGCGGTGCGATGTCGCGGCATCAGCAGGAGCGTGCGCAGGGCCAGTACGAGCAGCAGCAGTACGAAGCCGCTCAGCAGCAGGCGCAGGTCGACGCCGCCGCGCAGAACGCGGCAGCCCAGTATGCGGCTCCGCCGGTACAGGCGGGTGCGCCGGCCGGGACGGATGATCTGATCGCGAAGCTGCAGCAGCTGGCGTCGCTGAAGGACGCCGGCGTGCTGTCCGAGACGGAGTTCGCTGCGGCAAAGCAGAAGCTCCTGAGTTGAGAGGCCTGGCCGTCGTCGGCACACGCGAGCGACGCGACCGCACGAGGAGGAGAGCGAATGAGCGAACTGGATGATCTGCGAGCCCGGGTGCTCCTCCTCGAACAGGAGAACCAGACACTCAAGAGCGAGACTCGCGAGAAGCCTCGTCGCCGACCGGTGGGCAGGAGCATCGTCGCCGGAATCGTGCTCGCCGTGGCGGTGCTGCTCGCGCCGGTCGCGGCGATGGGCACGTGGGCGCGCCTGCAGCTGGTCGACGCCGATCGGTTCGTCGCGACGTTCGCGCCCCTGGCCGAGGATCCGGACGTGCAGGACTTCGTCGCCGCTCAGGCCAGCGCCGCCATCCAGGAGCAGGTCGACCTCACGGCTGCGGTCGGCGAGGTGTTCGACGGACTACGCGAGCTCGATCTGCCGCCGCGCGCGGCATCGGCGCTGACCCTCCTGGAGGCACCGGCGGCGAGCGGACTGACATCTCTCGTCGACGGGGTGATCCACGATGTCGTCGCCTCGGACCAGTTCGCCGATATCTGGGCGCAGTCGCTGCGCTTCACCCATGAGCGCGCTGTCGCGATCATGCAGAACAGCCCCGACACCGCCCTGCAGCTGGCGGACGACGGGGTGCTCTCGATCGACCTCGGCCTCGTCGTCGAGCGGGTCAAGTCGGTGCTGACCGAGCGCGGTGTCGGCTTCGCCGATCTGATCCCGGAGATCGACCGATCGATCCCGATCGCCCAGGCGGACGCTCTGGTGCTCGTGCGGACCGTCTACCAGATCGCCGTCGCCGCAGGGTTCTGGCTGCCCTGGGTCGTGCTCGGCCTCGTGGTCGCTGGCATCCTGATCGCCCGGAACCGCCCGCGCGCGCTCTTCTGGACCAGTGCCGCGTTCGCGGTCGCCTTCCTCCTGCTCTCCGCAGGCATGGGCATCGGGCGGACGTTCTTCATCGGGGCCGTGAGCCCGTCGATCATGACGTCGGCCGCCGCACAAGCCCTGTTCGACGAGGTCACCTCGCTTCTCAGCTCGACGATCGTCGCGCTGGCGATGGTCGGCGTGCTCATCGCGGTGTGGGCGTGGCTCGCCGGTTCGAGCCGCAGCGCCGGGGCCACTCGTGGTGTCCTCGAGAGCGGCTTCTCCGCGGTGCGCGGGACCTGGGAGCGACGGGGCCTGTCCACCGGACGATTCGGTCTCGCGGTGGATAGGTTCCACGGACCCATCGTCATCGTCGGCATGGCTCTCGCACTGCTCATCCTGATCGTGACGCGACCCGTCTCGTTCGGGACGGTGGTCGGCGTGACGATCGGACTGATCGTCTTCATGATCCTGATCGAGCTGCTGCGGCGCCCGACCGCGGAGGCGGATCCCCTGGATGCCCCGGGGACGCCCGAGACGGATGGCATGGGGATCGAGACCGCCGACCCGGAATCTCCGGTGGTCACCGCCGCTTCGTGAGCCGCCACGCAGGAGGATGCCCGGAGAGCCGCGCTCCCCGGGCATCCTCTTGCGTCGTTCAGGCGCCGTCGACCTCGGAAGCGGCCTGGGGGAACACGGTCGCCCAGTCGTCCTTGACGCTCACGACGGTGTACCCGGCGTCATCGGCGGCAGCGAGCGCCTTCTCCGCGCCCGCGTCGTAGGGTGCGTCGCCGCGGTCGGGGTCGTCG
>NZ_JBLVOH010000012.1:9757-10906 GCF_053543675.1 Microbacterium umsixpiens | reverse complement strand
AGCGCCGGCGACCGCTCGCCGGCGGTGTTGTGGAGGTCGTCGGGATTTCTTTGGGGATGAGGCGAGCTCAAGGAACGGAAAGGACATGATGTCACCGTTTTCTGGGGCAGGTTCAACGATCAACCAGCACCACGCCGCTGTTTACACCCCGGCGGTGAAGTGCGAGTCCCCCTCGCAACTCATGAAGAGTAACCGGCTCAGGAGGCAAAGACAAACGGGCACCGCCTTCCGGCCGATATACACGCCATGATGGCGTGAACCCGGGTCGGCGGTCAATCGCTGTAGTACTCACTACGATGACGGTCGGGGCGGGCCCTGTTCAGCACGGTCCCGAGGATGCGTGCGCCACCCGACTCGAGCGACCTGATGCTCTTCGTCAGCGCGGCACGGCGCGTCTTGGTCGCGTCGACGACGAGGATGACACCGTCGGTCTGGGTGGCGAAGAGATTCGCGTCCGCGACGCTCAGCGTAGGAGGAGAGTCGATCACGACGTAGTCGTACTCCGCTGCGGCGAAATCGAGCAGCTGCGCCATGCGCGACGACGTGAGAAGTTCGGCGGGGTTGGGAGGCACGGTGCCGGCGGGCAGGATGTCCAGCGTGCTGTCGGCGACGCTGTGCTTGGCCACCTCGAACTCGACTTCGTCGAGCAGCACGCTCGTCAGACCGATCGAGCCGTCGATGCCGGCGTGCTCGTGCGCACGCGGGCGGCGCATGTCGGCGTCGATCAGCAGCACGGAGTTGCGGAGACCCGCGAGCGTCATGGCCAGGTTCACCGACACCGTCGACTTGCCCTCGGCCGGCATGCCCGACGTGACCAGGAGCACCTTCACGCGCGACGACACATTCGCATAGGCGAGCGCGGAGCGGATGCGGCGGAACTCCTCCGACGTGTGCCCCAGCGGCTCCTGCGCCACGGCGATGCCGCGCGTCGCCAGCAGCGGGGACTTCGACACGACACCGAGCACGGGGTCGCCCCCCGCCTGTGTGAGCGTCTCCTCGTTGCGCACCCGGGTGTCGAGCACCCCGATCAGGATGGCGACGGCCAGGCCGAGCACCCCGCCGAGGAAGCCGCCGAGAAGGGCATCACGAGGCTTGCTCGGGGTGAACTGGAACTCCGGCACGACCGCGTCGTCGATCACCTGCGCGGTG
>NZ_JBLVOH010000012.1:5906-9737 GCF_053543675.1 Microbacterium umsixpiens | reverse complement strand
GTGGACTCCCCCTGCGGATCCTTGGGAGCCACGTCCTTGACGGCCACGATGAGCTGGTCGGCGACGGCGTTCGCCAGGTCGGCCGATGCTTCTGCGTCGTCCGCGATTCCGGTGACCCGGAGCGTGACAGTGCTCTGCGGGATCGACACCTCGATGTCCCGGGCCAGAGCACGCGCAGTGGTGTCGAGGTCGAGCTCTTCGATGACGGGATCGAGCACGCGCGAGCTGGTGGCGAGCTGAGCGAACGACAGCATCTGGCTCTGCGTATACACCGATCCCTGGTTGAGGTCGGAGGCGCTGGTTCCCTGGTTGAGAGCGAAATACAGGGAGGTCGTCGCCTGGAAGAGCGGCGTCTGCAGCGACGCGTATCCGTAGGACCCCGCTGCGCCGAGAACGGCGGACAGCACGATCAGCCACCAGAACTTGCGCAACGAACTCGCGATGACACGCAGACTGACCCGGCTCTCGCCCATGGTTCCCCATTCCCCCTGAGATTTCGATTCTAGATGAGTCAACGTTTCCGCACCCTCACGCTCGTGGGTACGACGGCGGGGCGCTGCTCGGCAGCCGCAGCCCCTCCGGTGCGCCGATATCGACGCGCGTGGCCGGTTCGTCGGGCCCTCGGAGCACGGCAGAGTCTCTGGCCCAGGTGATGGCCAGGCCGACGCAGAACCAGAGGAACATGCTGTATTGCGTGATGAGGGCGACCACCACGAGGCTCGGAAGTTGTCCGACGACCGCGAGCGCTGCGGGGCTTCGCGTCGAACGCCTCAGCGCCATCCACGCAGCACAGACCACGGCAGCCATGATGAGGAAGGTCGGCACATATCCGTACCTCAGCAGGGTGAGGACCAGCGCATTGTCGACGGATCGGGCGAAGTAGCCGAGGTAGTAGTCTCCCGAGACCAGGGAGTGCCAGTCGCCCGGGTTGCCGAAGACCTGCACCTGTTCGAGGAGCACGAGCAGGTCCGTTCGATAGTCCGCACTGCCGCCCGCCTCCTCCCCCGCTGCCCCGAAAACCGTATCGATGATGGGGATGACGATGGCCGTTCCGATCACACCGGCCACGGCGACGGTCGCCCGGAAACGGGTGGAGACGCCGACGATCAGGAACGTGGACAGGATGAGCGTGAGGACGAGTGTCAGGAGACCCACACGGCTGAAGGTGAGGACCGTGGCCACCGCGATGATCACCACCCCGCTGATCTTCGGAACGAGCCGCCACCTGGTCGCGACGACGAACGCCGAAGACATGGCCAGGGCCGCACCGAGCGCGATCGAATGCCCGAAAGCACCCTCCGCCCTCAGGACCCCTCCGCGCTCCTGCAGCGGGCTCCAGGTGTCGTAGATGACCCCCGACCCCGGTATGAGCACGAACGGGTTGAACGACGTGAAGAACTCGACGACGGCGAGTGCCGCGGCGACCACGGCAACGATCGCGATGGTCGAGGTCACCCACGCGACGCCGACCCGGGCGAGCACCACGCGGCCCCAGATGTAGGGGATCACCCATTCGAGCAGCGCAGCGACGAGAGACGCGAGGTCCACGGAGCCGAAGGCGTACAGGCCGACGATGACGATGATGAACACCGCCACCCACGCATCGGCCGCCCGCAGCGGGACGATCGACCAGTTGACGAGGATCAGCAGTGCCGTGAGAAGCGTGATCGCGGCCCAGTAGAAGCCGATGTTCACCCCCACCCAGAGGGGGACGAAGAAGAGCACGCACGCCCAGACGACGAACGCCGCGCGGGGCATCATCCGGAGCACGAGGACGACGAGGGCCAGTGCGGCGAGACCTCCGACTGCGAGGAGCACGATCGGAACAGCAGTGGCCATGCGTCAGGATCCTACTCGGAGGTGGTGGCGCGGAACGAATCTCATGGGACCGCCCTCCCCGCCGGTGTCACCGTGCGCTGTGCGCTCGGGGCGCTGTCAATGTGTAACACGTCAGCAGCCTCGAACAAGTGAGGCGCGCCCTCATCCGCCGGCGCGTGAGCACCGACGGACGGGAGCGCACCTCACGTGCGGCGCGTCACTCCGCCGCTACGGGGCGGTCACCCGGAACGAGTCGAAGGAGACACCGAGTGCCGCGGTCGCGTTCCCCGAGCGGTTGCCGCTCAGCCCGACCGATCCCGCCCCCTGCAACGGCGTCGCATCCGTCGTGTTGAGCTGCCAGTTCGCCGGCTCTGTGCCGCCCGTCGCCCAGATCTTCGCCGAGATCGCGGTCGGCGACCCACCGGTGACAGAGACCTTCAGCGTGTAGGAGGTGTCCGCCGTGAAGGCGAGCCCCGCTACGGGCTGCGCGAGCAGCACGGTGCCATCGCGGTGAGCCACGAGCCAGATGGTTCCGTCAGGACGCAGCCACGCACGGACCAGGTACTTACCTGCGGCCGACTGACGCGCGATGACTCCGATGTAGGCGCCGCCCGCTGCCGGGGCCTGATCGACGCGGAACTGCGTCTGCAGGACGGCGTCGGTGATCGAGGTCGTGTTGAGCGTCGCGTGGCGGGTATCCCCGGCGATCAGGGCCATCTTGCCCTGGCCGTCCGCCACGGTAGCCGCTGCCTGCGAGCCGCCGGCGATCGTCCAGGCGCCGCCCACGACCGCGCTGCCCCAGCCGGGACCGGAGGTCCGGTCGAACTCGTCGCCGGCCAGCGGGGCGGGCTCGGGCTCGGGCTCCGGATCCGGATCGACAGGAGCCGCAGCCACCGTGACCTGCTTGGTCGCGGTGTGTGTCGCCCCCTTGTCGTCGGTCACGGTGAGCGTCACGGTGTAGGTTCCGGCCGCGGCGTAGGTTCGGGAGCTGGTCGCACCCGTGCCCGTGGAGCCGTCGCCGAAGTTCCAGGCGTAGGAGGCGATGGTGCCATCCGAATCCGTCGACGCGGTGCCGTCTACGCTGGCCGTCAACGCCGTCGCGGTCGCCGAGAAAGCGGCCACCGGTGCGACGTTGGTGGGCTCGGGCTCGGGCTCCGGCTCCGGATCCGGCGCCACGGCGCCGAGGTTCTTCAGCGTGAAGTCGTCGAAGCTGGCGAGGTTGCTCCCGGTTCCCGTACCGGAACGGTACGAGTACACGGTGGGTGCTCCCGCGACCTGGAGGGCCGCCGTCGCGTCCGTCGTCGACAGCTGCCAGCTGGCGGGTTCTGCGGCTCCGCCTGCCCACAGCTTGGCGCGGATGGTGGTAGTCGTGGAACCGGTCGTCTCCATCGCCAGGTTGAACGTGCTGCCCGCTGTCCAGGTGAGACCCGCGACAGCGGTGCTGGCGATCGCCGTGCCGTTGCGCTGGATCACGATCCACGTGCTGCCATCGGCGCGGTGCCATGCAAGTGCACGATAGCCGTTGGAACCGGACCGACGCGCACCGAGCCCTTCATAGGCGATGCCCGTCGACGGCCCCGAGGACAGCGTGTAGTTGATCCGTGCCGAGGTGTCGAGCAGAGACGTGCCCTGCAGAAGCATCTCGCGGGTATCCCCGGGTGCGAGATTGAGCTTGCCCACCCCGTCTGCGACGGAGGCGATGGCGGCAGAACCGCTCATGGGTGCCCACGTGCCACCGACGTCAGCTGCACCCCAACCGCTCGAGACCACGCGACCGAACGAATCGGATGCCGCGAAGACCTGAGACTGCACCGTCACGGAATTCGTGACGCTCGCCGACCCGCCGAGGCTGTCGGTCACCGTCAGGGTGATGTCGTGTGCACCCGCCTGGCCGTAGGTGTGACCGGCGGTGGCTCCCGAACCGGCGGGAGTACCGTCGCCCCAGTTCCAGGAGTAGGACAGCGTCGCCCCGTCGGAGGCACTCGACCCGGCCGCCGAGACGTTCACGGTCAT
>NZ_JBLVOH010000012.1:0-5886 GCF_053543675.1 Microbacterium umsixpiens | reverse complement strand
CGCGACCGGATCTGCGTGAGTGGTGACCGCTTGACGCGTGGTCGACGCGGTGCCGCCGCGGTTGTCCGTGACCGTCAGGGTCACCGTGCGCGTTCCCGCCGTGGCGTACACGTGGCTGGCGACCTGGCCGGTCGACGTCGTTCCGTCACCCCAGTTCCATGCGTACGAGGAGATGGTGCCATCGGAATCGGTGGATGCGGACGCATCGGCCGAGACCGAGAGTCCCGTTCCGGTGACCTCGAAGGACGCTGTCGGCAACACGTTCGCCGCCTGGACCACGACCGGCTTCTCCGTCGTCGCGGCCAGCCCGTTGCTGTCGGTGACCGTGAGCTTCGCCGTGTACGTCCCGGAGGCCGTGTAGGTGTGCGAAGTCGTCGCGCCCGTGCCCGCCGGAGAATCGTCGCCGAAGTCCCACCGGTAGCCGGTGATCGTCGCAGAGCCCGCCGGAGCGGACGCGCTGGCGTCGAAGGCCACGTCGAGGTCCGTCGCGGTCGCCGTGAAGGAGGCGGTCGGCGCCTCGAAGCCCTTGCCGACGCCGTAGTGCGTCTGCACCTGGGTCGACGTCAGCGCGTACGGGTAGACAGCGGCCTCATCGAGGGCTCCCTTGAAGTACTTGGAGCTCGGCGCCGAAGGCCAGCTGCTGAGGTTGTCCCCGCCGATGCGCCAGTATCCGAGGTAGTTCTCCGCGGTGGTGCCGGAGGCGTCGGATGCGACGAGCGTGCCGTCGACGTACAGCTTCATCCCCGCAGAGCTCTGCGTCGCCACGGCATGGTGCCAGGCGTTGTCGTTCAAGGCGGTGCTGTTCTGGATCGTCCGAGTGCTCCCGTCATAGGTGCCGAAGACGAGCCGACCGTTGTTGGTCATGTAGAGGTGACGGTCGTAGCTGGTGGAGTCGCCGGAGGCGGCGCTCCCATAGCCGATCAGCTTTCCACCGGTGGTGGAGTTGGTCTTGAACCACACCTCGGTCGAGTACTCGGAGGGTGCGGCGACCTTGTTCGTCGTCGCGACGCGTCCGGTGGAGGAACCGGTGAACGTCGATGCTCCCGTCGCGGTGTTCGCAACGCCGGACGTGGATGTCGAGACGCCCGAGCCGAAGACGGGCGTGTTCGCACCGGCCCAATCCTGCCTGGAGTCTCCCAGGGGGTAGTAGAGCTGCGGCGCGTCGGCCGTCACGGCGTCCACGTACGTGGAGGCAGCTCCTGCCGTCACCGTCGCACTGACGGCCTGGCTGCTCACCGCGTTCCCGTTGCCGTCCTTCGCGACGACGGTGTACTCCTGCTGTGTTCCGGGAGGCGCCGTCTTGTCTTCGAGGCTGATCGTGGGGCGGTTCCACCAGGTCGCGTCGGCCGTCAGCGTGGCGACCGGCGTCGCGGTGCCCGTGCGCCGCAGCTCGTACGTGAGCGTCAGATCGTCGCGATCCCAATTCGAGGGGATCGAGACGCGCACGCGCCCGGGGATGAAGGACTGCGCCGTGGCGGTCCAGTTCGCTCCGGAGACACGCGGACCGTCCTTCGCCCCGGCCGGCGGCGTCGTCGAGAAGCGCACGAGGCCCTCGAAACGGCCGTTGTTGACCGAGCGGAACTCTCCGCCGATCGAGATCATGTTGCCGGCACCGGTAATGGAGAGGCCGGCCTGCCCCATGCCCGTCGTCACGCCGACCGCCCAGTCGGGGGTCCAGGCGTATGCGGACGGCGCCGGAGTGCCGGCCCAGTTCTTGTAGGTGCTGCCTGCCGCGGGCTGATTGCCCAGCGTTCCGCGGGCATCCGCCGTGTACGCCTCGGAGTAGCGATGAGTGCGCGGGTTCTGCTCCGGGTGCATGCCCTGCGTGCTGCAGGCGTGAGTGTGGCTCGTCGTGTAGACGACCTTGCCCGTGGAGTAGACGCCGTAGTGGTCGCCGAGGCAGTCCGAGATCCAACGCACCTGGCCGGTCCCGGCCTCAGCCGCAAAAGTACCTTCCAGGTTGCCGACGTCGGCGCTGGCGTAGACCCAGCCGGTCCCGAATACGGCGGTGGAGTCGGCCGCCAGCCCGAAGATACCGGCCTTGCCCGAGCTCGCGCCGGTGTTGTAGCCGTTCTTGACGGTCTGCGGAAGCGCCCAGGAAGTGTCCACAGCGCCGGTCGACTTGTCGAGGGCGACAGCGCCGCGCATCGTCAGGTCGCCGTTGACCTGAGAGAAGCGGCCGGCGGCGATGACGTTCTGTCCTGCGGGGTCCATGACCATCGCATCGACCTGCAGGTCGGTCTGCGGCGCCCAGCCCAGCAGTGCACCATTGGCAGCGTTGAACGCCGCGAGGTTCTTGCGCGCCGTGCCGTTGCCCTGCGTGAACAAGCCTCCGACGTACACACTCGACCCGGACGTGGCCATCGCGTAGACGCCGCTTCCGCCGATCGACGGATTGAAGCCGGGAACCAGCTGGCCGGTCACCGCGTCGAGCGCCGCGAAGTTCCAGCGCGCCTGCCCGTTGACCGAGTTGAACGACCCACCGATGTAGATGCGGCTGCCGTCGGGTGAGGCCGCGACCGCCTTGATCACGCCGTTCACCTGCGGGGCGAACGACAGCAGCTGGCCCGTGTTGATGTCATATGCGAGCACGTTCGACCGCGCCGTCAGACTCGTCCCCGGCACCGCCAGTGGCGCGCGCGCATTGTCGAATTTGCCCACCGCGTACACGGTCGAGCCGATCGTCGTCTGCGACCAGACGTAGCCGTTGTCGATCTGCACCGTCGGAATAGGATCCGACGTCACGACGTTTTCGTCACGCTGCAGCAACGGCGGCGGTGACACGTCGGCAGCCGAAGCCGCCTGTGCCCCCAGCGTCGTCATCCCCGCGACCAGCAACGCTGCTGTCACGACAGAACCCAGCGCTCCCAGCGCCCGCTTCGTGATTGTTGTGTTCCCCATTAGTGACTCCCCAGCCGCAGAACGTTCTTGAGTATGAAATTGCGAAAGTGCGATGAAAGATCGGTGCGCGGCAGCGCACCCATTGTCAGGACAGCGTGCCGGCGAATGTGGCCACCGGCTCGCCCGCGGCGTAGTTGACGCTGATCTTGACCGAGCGCCCCTTCGTCGGATCGAGCATGAAGACGTAGGTTCCGGTGGCCTCGGCGCCCGCGGCCAGATCGCCCGTCAGCGGCTTGTTCGGCCCCGCGGTCGTGGCCACGCCGATGTCTCCGTCGTCCGTCGTCAGACTGACGACCGCGGATTCGATGCTCTGCGCCCGCTTCGAGTCATTGGACACGGAGACGTCGACCACCACGGCCGGACCGGCGTATTCTCCCGGCGTCTCCGGCTCGACGGTCATGGTCGAGATCTTGTCGATCGTGACGACCATGTCGGTCGACAGGGCGATCGGCTCGTCGAGCGCTCCGCTCTGCACCGTCAGCGACGGCGCCTCGGTGGGCCCTGCGGCCTCATCCTCGGCGGGCGGCGTCCAGTCGGTGGTGCTGGTGCCCTCGGGCGTCGGCTCCTCGGAGGCGTCGGGGGCTGCCGTGCAGCCTGCCGTCACGAGTGCGAGCACCACCAGAGGCGCGATGAACATCGCGCGTCTCGAGCGCGAAGGGCCGTCCCCAGAACGGCATGATGAAACATTGAACACTGCAGCTCCCCAGAACCCAGATCCCCATCCGAAGCCCCCTCGGCCTCGGTCCCCCACCGCGTAGAACGCGGCATCGGCTAATGATAGTGCGGGGAGTGGGAAACCACAAGGCTTTGCTCAGGATGCGTGCCGACGGTGCCCGCCGAGCTGGGCGAGGATCGTCGCCGTGGACGACTGAACCTCGGCGAGGGTCTCCCGGTGGCCCCGGCTGCCGTGCCGGTCGGCGATGCTGGTCGGATCGACGGCTCCCCGGTTGCCGAAGAGCCGTCGGATCCTGCTCCCGGCTCCGTCGCTGCCGGCGAGCGGCGTCGCCCGGGACCGCGCTCGGTCCAGATACGCGACGTAGTCCGCCACGCGGTCGGGCCCCGTGGAGGAGAAGCCCGCTCCGAGGTGGGCGGCTTCTTTGAGGGTGAACATCCAATCGCGCGAGCGCGGCGCGAGCCGCACCAGCTCGCCACGGATGTCCCGTGACGCCGTGAGGATCAGGGTGGACTGCTCGATGAGTTCGATGGTCACCGGCCGCGCGTGGTGGGACTGCGCCTGTTCGCGCCATCCCTCGTCATCGTGGAGCGACGAGACCAGCTCGCAGATCGCATCACCCTCGGTCGCGCGGACGCCCGCGCTGCTGACCGATATAGATGAGTCCGCACCGAATCCCCGCCGCAGGCCGAGCTCCGCCAACGGCGACCGGCAGACGTTCGCGGCGCACACGACCAGGATCTTCTCACCGGTCATGCGTCGGCACCGAGCTTCCCGATCTCGCGGAACCACTTGACCGCGGCGAGCGCGAGGAACAGGACCGCGGCGGTACACAGCAGGCCGTAGCCGATGAGGAACGCCGGCGTCCAGCCCCACAGCACGAAGACGAGGCAGACGAGGCCGAAGTCGGTGGGCAACAGGACGAGCGATCGCACGAGCGTGCCTCCGCCGCGCTCGTGGGTCGACGCCACGGCGTGCTTCCCCTTGAGGAGGTCGTTGAGGAGCATCCCGGAGAAGGTCGTCGAGGCGACGATGCTGAACACGATCGGGATCAGCAGCAGCACCGGTGTCTCCGGGAGGACCCGGTAGAGCCCGATCAGCACCCCGAGGTGGAGGGACGCGATCTTGAGCGTGTCGATGAAATGGTCGAGCCACTCGCCCTGCGGACTGCCCCCGCCGCGGAGACGCGCGACCTGGCCGTCGGCGGAATCCCAGGCGTAGCCGAGCACGAGCAGCACGGCGATCAGGAAGCCCATGGGCACGTTCACCGGCCCGAAGGCGATCAGCCCGATCGCGACGAAGGAGTGCACCGCACTGATGATCGAGACCTGGTTCGGCGTGAGCCCGATGCGGTAGGCGACGGCGGCGAGGAATCGTCCGATCCGACGATTCACGTACACGGAGTACGCGGGGGCGCCACGCGCATGGCCCTTCTGCGCGCGCGCGAGACGTCGGTATGCGTCTACGACCATTTCCTGCCCTTCCGATCGGTCTCCGGGGTGCGTGCGATCCGCCGAGCCTCTCGCACCCCGCGAAGGTAGGCGCGGATCGGAGCGGCCGACTGGATCAGCTGACGGCGTCCGCCGCGGAGGATCACCTCGCGAGCTGTCCTCGGGATCGAGCGGCGCCAGCGCCGCACGCCCGCCTCGTCGAGGTGACGTACGGCGAAGAGCATCCGGTTTCGGATGTTGTAGTAGTAGTAGGTCTCCGATTTCGCTCGCGAGACCCCGGGGTCGGCGCGCTGCGTGCCGCCCTCGTCGTGGACCGCACTCGCGTCTTCAACGAGCGCCAGCGATCCGCCGGCCGACACGACCTTCCGCGAGAAGTCGACATCCTCCCAGTACAGGAAGTAGTCGTCATCGAATCCGCCCGCGAGCTCCCAGACCTCGCGCGTGATCCACAGGCATGCGCCGCTCAGCCAGGGTTCGAACGGCTGCGGGTCGCCCGCCACGCGTTTACGTCGCGCGCGCATCGTTCCGTCGTCGAGCAGGAGATCGATACCGGCGAACCACGTACGCCCATCCGAGTCGGAGATGACCGGTGAGGCGAGTGTCGTCCGGGAAGCCGCAGTGGTGGATTCCAGCAGGCGCAGCGACTCGCGGTCGATGTGCGCATCCGGGTTGATGACGAGGACGTCGGTCGCCCCATCGGCGAGCGCGCGCTCCACGCCGATGTTCACACCGCCGCCGAAGCCCGTGTTGGACTGGGGCGCGATCAGCGTCCACTCGTTCGCCCTCGCGACGTCTTCCGCGGCTCGACGCTCGTCAGCGGTGGACCAGTTGTCGACCACGATCACCGTCGCGTCGGGGTCG
>NZ_JBLVOH010000011.1:0-7091 GCF_053543675.1 Microbacterium umsixpiens | reverse complement strand
CGCCGACCCCACCCGCACCCCACGACTCGGCGGCCGCGCCCGCTTCGACATCGCCGCCTGACCTGACTCCGGCGAGTGGCCGCCGAGTGGCGGTCCGCCTGACCTGACTCCGGCGAGTGGCCGCGGCGTGGCGCGTCCGTCGGTGGGGGAACGGCGGAGCAGCACCGTGATCTTGTATTCACTTCTTTTCCGAGCATCCGGGTGGCTGACCGCAAAGTTGTTTACCTAACGTTCCTGCTTTCGCCGTTCCCCGTCTGGAACGGCTCCCTAGCGTCGTCTCAGCGCCGGTCCGGTGCGTCGTAGATACACACGTGGAAGAGGATGAAGTGAAGAGACAGATCGCAGGAGTGTGCACGCTCGCGGCCGTGGCCGCCGCCGTCGCATTCCCCCTCACGGCGGCGAACGCCGCCGAGGAGCTCGCGGCACCGACATTCAGCCAGGACGGCGGCCGATTCACCGAGTCGACCACCGTCACGCTCACCGCGCCGCAGGGCGCCCAGATCAGGTACACGCTCGACGGATCGACGCCGACCGTGAAGAGCCCGCTCTACAAGAAGCCGCTGGTCATCGACGAGACGACCAACCTCGCCGCGGTCTCGATCAAGGGCGGTGCGACCTCGCCCGCCGAGATCGAGGGATACATCATCAAGACCGACGAAGAACCGCTCACGTCGTTCTTCGTGATGAGCGACGTGCACACGTCGGCCCTCACCGAGAAGAACCGGGGCATCTGGAAGAGCCACTTCGACACCCTCGCGTCGATCAACCCCGACCCCGACCTGATCATCTCTAACGGCGACCAGATCAACGACAACAACAACAACACGGCGCCCGACCACCAGGTCGTGAAGACGATCTTCGACGAGAACATCGACCGCCTCGGCCTCGACGACACCCCGATCCTGATGTCGCACGGCAACCACGACGTGGGCAACGCCGACATGGCGAAGTACTACGGCGACTGGTTCCCGAACGCATCCGGGGGCTACTACGAGAAGACCGTCGACGACCAGACGTTCCTCGTGATCGACACCGAGCGTTACTCGGGCGCGCAGCGCACCTGGCTGCAGGGACGCCTCGCCGCCCTCTCCGCCGAGCCGGATGCCCTCAACACCCCGATCTTCGTCGTCGGCCACCGCCCCACCGCCAACACGGTCTACGACGGAGCCCAGGCCTCCAATGCCACCCTCACCGCCGACCTTTCGGGCTACCCGCAGGCCGTCTACTTCTCGGGGCACTCGCACCTGCACCTGAACGACGAGCGCTCCATCTGGCAGGGCGGCTTCACGGCCGTGAACGACGGATCGATGTCGTACACCGAGACCCCGCACGACGCGTACCAGATCTACGGCAACGCGCTCTGGGACGAGTTCACGATCCCGACCGCGCAGGCCCTGTACGTCGAGGTCTACGCCGACCGCACCGAGATCGATCGCATCAACTTCGCCGCCGAAGACGAGCGCACCTACGACAACGGCGCCTGGGGATACCAGTCCGGCTACCCCTTCGCCAGCGCCGGCACGCTCGCAGGCCCCACCTGGACGGTCCGCCTCGACGGCACGACGCCCGAAGAGGTGCGCGCCAACTTCGACTACACGTCGGCGGCGCGCGACAACGTCGCACCGGTGCAGCAGGGTGCGCCCGAGCACACCGTGACCGCAGACGGCGCCGACATCCTCCGGGTTCCCGCGGCGACCGACGACGAGTCCGTCTACGGCTACGACGTGCGGGTCCGCGACGCGGCCACCGGCGTCGAGGCGCTGCCGATCCGCGCCGGTGCGAAGGTTCTCGCCGACTTCCAGATCGCACCGCGTCCGAGCATCCTCGAGATCCCGCTCGCGATACGCAACGGACGCCAGGCCGACGCCCCGCTGATCACCCTCACCAAGGGGACGAGCTACATCGCCGAGGTCACCGCCGTCGACATGTACGGCAACCGCTCCGAGAAGACCACGGTCTCGTTCGTCGCGGGTCGCGTCCCGGACAAGACCCGCCCGCAGGTGACGCTCGTCAGCCCGACCACGGCCGGTCCGTCGAAGGCCATCGACATCCGCGTCGACGCGACCGACGAGGTGGGGCTCGCCCGCATCGTCGCGAACATCTACCGGGGTGGCACGCTCGTCAAGAGCACGCAGTCCACGGCCACGGGCACGAGCGGCTCGCACGTCGCGACCGTGACGCTCCCCGACGGGGCGTACACGATCAAGTACAACGCGCAGGATGCCGCGGGCAACATCTCGAAGACCTCGACGTTCGATCTCACGGTCGACGCCACCGCCCCCACTGTGACCGTCAAGACCGGTGACTCGTTCACCGTCGGCGATGCGGCGGGCTACGACAAGGTCAGCTTCAAGCTCCACGACGCCGGCAAGATCGACCGGATCGAGCTCAACGGCGTCGGGAAAGACCTCTCGAACAACGTCTGGTCCGACCTCAACTTCGTGAAGCGGGGAACGTTCGGCGGAGTCGCGGGCGAGAACACGCTCCTCGTCCACGACGTCGCCGGCAACGTCACGACGGTCGAGTTCGTGCTGCGCTGATCCACCGATGCGAAGCCCCGCGGCGTACCGCGGGGCTTCGTGCGTCAGCCGGCGTCGGGCTCCCAGCGCAGCAGATCGCCGGGCTGGCACTCCAGTACCGCGCACAGAGCATCGAGTGTCGTGAAGCGCACGGCCTTCGCGCGCCCGTTCTTCAGAACCGCGAGGTTGGTCGGCGTGATGCCGATGCGCTCGGCCAGCTCGCCGACGCTCATCTTCCTCCGCGCCATCATCACGTCGATGTCGACCACCACGGGCATCAGATCACCTCGTCGTCGAGCTCGGAGCGCAGCGCTCGCGCCTCGGCCTCACTATCGATCGCCTGCCGCAGCAGCGCCTTCATGACGACCACGAGCAGCGCCATCCCGGCGAGCACGACCCCGGCGCCGCCGATCAGCGCCACGACGCCCGGCGCCGTCGACCCCGGCGCGAGCAGCGCGGCCAAGATCCACGTGAGGGCGGCGGCCACCAGGATCGCCCCGATGATGACGTTCACGTACCGGAACGACGACTCCGCGAAGATCGATCCGCGCCGCACCCGCGTGAGCAGCATCCACACGCACACCCCGAACACCTGCAGTGTTCCCACGCCCAGCACCACGATCGACACCAGCACGATCCGGCCCCACAGCTCGTCCTCGGCGAGGTCGAGCCACAGCAGCGGCACGATGAGCGCCTGCACCGCCAGTGAACCCAGCAGCGCCACCGCGATCACGATGCGCAGAACGACGATCGTCGTCTTCCCCATGCCCACTCCTTCATCGAAGAGCAACAGGAATCTATCGTTATTCGTTCGATGGAGCAAGTGAGGGGCGGTCAGAGTGCGACGGCGGTCGGTGCTGTCGTGCGGAGAGGTCGGTGTCGCGGCGCGGTCAGTGCCTCCGGAGGAGACGGCGGATGCTGCGCACCGTGCGGCCCGCGGCGTCCTTGAGTCCGCCGTCCGGCCACTCGCGATGCAGCTCCACCGTGCCGCCCTCGCCTGCCGTGAGCGTGCAGGCGCGCCCCGCGAGGATCGGCGAACGGCCGATGCGAGCGAGCACCGCGGGATCGGCTTCGAGGGGAACGTCGAATGTCCACCCCGCCCGGCGGACCTTGACGCTGAGCGGGCCGCCTCGGGAATCGTCCGTCCGCTCGAACGAACGAACCGGATCGATCGAGACGGCGACGGCGGAGAGGTCACGTGGTCGGCGGCCGGAGAGGATGCGCTCGGTCCCGGTGTCCGTGCCGGTGTCGGTGCCGGTGCCGGTGCCGGTGCCGGTGCGGGTGCCGGTGTCGGTGCCGTCGCGGAGGATCAGCTCGATGCGATCGTTGCGGAGCTCGCGATCCACCGCCAGGAGATTCGCCGGCAGCCCGTCGAGAGACGACAGCGGCAGTGACGTCAGCCGAATCGACTTCTTGGCGCCGGAGGACTTCGCGCCGGTCGCAGGCCCGGCGGCATCCTGCGCGGCGGGGGCCGACGGATCCGCGGCGAACGTCTCGAACACCAGCGCATCCTTCCCGTCGTGCGTGATGTCGACGCGAAGGGTGAGGTGCAGCCCGCCGCCCCGCGACCAGCGCGCGGCGGTCACGGTGGCGCGGCACTGTACGCCCGACTCGAACTCCGCCAGGCGCAGCAGATCGTCGCGGCGATCGGCACGCAGCAGCGCCGCGCGGATCCGGTGCGCGACCCCGAGGCCGGCATCCACGCCCGGCCCGAACCGTCGCTGCGTCAGCGGGACCACGACATCCAGCAGACGGTCGCGATACTCCTCCGGATACTTGACCATGCGCGGCCCGGCGATGCGCTTCAGGATCTTGCCGCGGAACCAATGCCGCAGGAGTCGGTCGCGCAGTCGTCCCGGCTCGGTGTGCGCCTCGACGATGTCGAGCACGGTCTCCAAGTGCGGGAAGTAGCTCTCCGGCTCGATCCGGGCGGAGCTCGCGCTGCCCGGCTGCTTCACCCACGCGTAGCAGGGCTCACTCGCGAGGATCGAGATCGTCGACGCGGCGAAGTACGCCTGCATGACGAACAGGTGATCCTCCAGGCGCACGCGCCCCTCCGGGAAGCGGATGCCGTTCGCCCGCAGGAACGCCGTGCGGAACATCTTGTGCGGCGTGAGCATCTCGAGCAGGGGATCCGTGCCGAGGACCGCCCGGGCGATGTCGCGGCGGAAGATGCGACTCGGCAGCGGGCGGCCGATCCCCACCTCCTTGCCGACGACGACGTCGGACGCGTTCGCATCCGCGTAGTCGCACAGCTTCTCGAGAGCCCCGTCGAACAGGTAGTCGTCCTGATCGACGAACTGCACGTACTTCCCGCGGGCGGCGTCGATGCCGTGGTTGCGCGGCATGCCGGGCCACCCGGAGTGCTCCAGCGACAGCACCCGCACGTTCGGACGGGTGCGGGCGACGGCGGCGAGGCGCTCGCTGGTCGGCTCGCCGGAGCCGTCATCGCACAGGAGCACCTCGAACGCTCCGGAGTCCAGCGTCTGCCGGTCGAGCGACGCGATCAGGTCATCGAACGATGGGCCCGGTTTGAACACCGGGACGACCACGCTCACACGGATGCTGTTCGCGTTGTTGCTGCTCTCCGGCTGAATGCTCTGCGACAAAACGTCTCACTCCCCCAAGTCGACTGTTCTTCGAGCTAAACATGTCTTCCTATGTGGGTCACGAGGCTTGCGCTTCGGCCGGGCGTGTGCAGAAGTTCGCGCAGCACCGCAGCACCGCAGGGGGCTGGAGCTCAGGAGGCGATGCGTCGATCCGGAGCTGCGGCCGTGCGCGAACCGACCTCGGCCCACACCGCATCCAGCGAGATCTCCAGCACGTCGGCGATCGCCGCGATCGTCGAGAACGCGGGGGTGGCCACGCGGCCGGACTCGATCTTGCGCAGGGTCTCGGGGGAGATGCCGGCGTCCAGTGCGACGCTCAGCATCGACCGTTCCCCCCGCGCGCGCCGCAGCAGGGCGCCGAGGCGCTCGCCGCGCTCGACCTCGGCGGGGGTGAGCGGCATCCGGACCATCATGATGCCCATACTAATACCGGGATAGTATTACCGGGATAGTTATTGGTCACGACGGAAGAGGACCCATGATCGAGATCCTGAACGCCGACGAGCTCACGCGGGCGCGGGCGACCGGCGCGCTCGTCGGCGACATCCTGCAGGCGTTGAAAGCCCGCGCCGCGGTCGGTGTGAATCTGCTCGACCTCGACCGGTGGGCGAAGCAGCTGATCGAGGATGCCGGTGCCGAATCCTGCTACGTCGACTACGCCCCCTCGTTCGGCCGCGGCCCGTTTGGCCACTACCTGTGCACGGCCGTGAACGACGCCGTGCTGCACGGCATGCCCCACGACTACGCCCTTCGGCCAGGAGACCTGCTCACGCTCGACCTGGCCGTGACCCTGCGCGGCATCTCGGCCGATGCGGCCATCAGTTTCGTGGTCGGCGGCGCTCCGGCAGCGGAAGACCTCGCGATGATCGAGGCGACCGAGCGGGCGCTCGCCGCGGGCATCGCCGCCGCTCGACCCGGTGCCCGCATCGGCGACCTGTCGCACGCGATCGGCACGGTGCTGCACGACGCCGGCTACCCCATCAACCTCGAATTCGGCGGCCACGGCATCGGCTCGACCATGCACCAGGACCCGCACATCGCGAACGACGGGCGACCGGGCCGCGGCTACACGCTGCGCCCCGGACTCCTGCTCGCGCTCGAGCCCTGGGTCATGGCCGACACCGACGTGCTGCGCACCGACGACGACGGCTGGACCCTGCGGAGCGCGACCGGATGCCGCACCGCGCACACCGAGCACACGATCGCGATCACCGCCGACGGAGCCGAGATCCTGACACTGCCGAGATCCTGACACTGCCGAGATCCTGAAACTGCCGAAGGATCGCGCCGCATGACGCACCGGGCTAGCTCAGTACCAGCCCGATCTCGAACGATCGCCGCCACGGCAGGGTCAGTTCCTGGATGCGCACGTCCTCCGCGGGGAGCGTCGACTCCAGCAGCGCCGTCAACTCCTCGCGGATGACCCGCTCCGCCGTCGCGACCCGGCCGTCGTCGGCCATCGGGTAGACGTCGGGGAACAGCGCGGGCCCGGAGTCGGTGCGCACGACCGCCTGGTACGCGAAGTCGTCGAGCAGTCGCGTGAGCAGGGCGATGCGGGCGGCGCGGGCATCGAACGTGCCCGTCGCCCGGCCGACCACTCCGGCCGCCGCGACCGCGACCACGCTGCCGAGCGTGTTGCCGGCCGTGTTCCACCCGCCGAACGCCTCGAGGCGCCCGAGCAGCCCCGCCTCGGCGAGCGCCCGCACGAGCGCCTCGTCGGCGCCGTTCGGGTAGCGGACGTCCGCGAGGGCCACGTGCTCGCCCGCGTCCAGCCGCTCCCGGATCAACGCGACCGTGCCGGCCACGGCATCCTCGTCCACCTGATCCGGCCGGCCGCGGAACATGTCGTGCCGGTCAGGATCGGGCGCGTGCAGCACCAGGGTCACGTCGCCGCCTTCGGAGACCTCCACGGCCCCGGCCGCGCGGATCTGCCGACTCGCGGATGCCGCGAGCGACATGTTCT
>NZ_JBLVOH010000010.1:14718-17690 GCF_053543675.1 Microbacterium umsixpiens | reverse complement strand
CGCCCTGCTCTCCGCCCCCTGGCCCGTGCTGGAGGCACACGTGCGCGATGTGATCGCGCGCGGCCGCGCGGCCCGGGCACATATCCTCAACCTCGGCCACGGCGTCCCGCCCGAGACCGACCCCGACCAGCTCACCCGCATCGTCGAGCTCGCGCACACCGTCTGACGCTCAGGCCGAGACGGCCCGATGGGAGAATTGACCGCATGACCTCTGAGCCGTCTTCCGCCGAGCCGTCCGACCTCGCCGCCCGCGCGGCGGAGAAGCACGTCGTCGTCATCGGCGGCGGCATCGGCGGACTCGTCGCCGCGCGCGAGTGCGCCAAGGTCGGCATGCAGGTGACGCTGCTCGAGGCCGGCGACGAACTGGGTGGCGCGATCCGCCGGATCGAGCTCGACGGAGTCGTCGTGGACGCCGGCGCCGAGAGCTACGCGACCAGGGGCGGCCTGGTGCGGGCACTGGTCGAGGAGCTGGGGCTGGCCGACCGTATCGTCGCCCCTCGGCCGGGCGGTGCATGGCTCGCCGGCATCCCGGGTGTGGGTGCGGCGCCGCTGCCGGTCGGCGGCATCCTCGGCATCCCCGCGAACCCCTTTCAGGACGACGTCCGTCGCATCCTCGGGTGGTCCGGCGTCTGGCGCGCCTACCTCGACCGGGTGCGTCCCCCGCTCACGATCGGCCACCAGCTGAGTCTGGGGAAGCTGGTCTCCTCGCGGATGGGGTCGAAGGTGCGGGACCGCCTCGTCGCTCCCGTGACCACCGGCGTCTACTCCGCATCTCCCGACGACGTCGATATCGACATCGCGGCTCCCGGCCTCAACGCCGCGCTCACCCGCGTCGGGTCGCTGTCCGGTGCGGTGCAGACCCTTCGGGACGATGCCGCAGCGAAGGCCGGCGTCGCCACGGCGGCGAAGACCCCCGGCGCCGCGGTCGAGGGGCTGTCCGGCGGGATGAGCGGGCTCGTCGATGCGCTGGCCGACGACCTGACCCGTCTCGGGGCCGAGGTGCGCACGGGCGTGCGCGTGCGGGGCCTCCGCAAGACCGCGAAGGGCTGGGACGTCGAGACCGAGGCCGTGCCGATGGTCGCCCCGGCGGCCGCAGAAGAGGCTGATGCAGTGGTCGCCGAACTGCACGCGGCCGAGGTGGTCGAGGCCGAGCCCGTGATCGAGGAGATCGCCGCCGACGCGGTCATCGTCGCCACGCCCGAGGCCGCCGCCCGCGCGCTCCTCTCCGCTGCGGTGCCGGCGCTGAAGAAGGCCGAGGCCGCCGCGTCGCCCGAGATCGAGATCGTCACGCTCCTGCTCGACGCCCCCGCGCTGGATGCCGCGCCGCGCGGCACCGGCGTGCTCACGGTGCCCGACAGCCACACGGCCAAGGCACTCACGCACTCGACCGCGAAGTGGGCCTGGGTGCGGGAAGCCGCAGGTCGGCGACACCTCGTCCGGGTGTCGTTCGGAGCGCAGGGGGAGCCCGCAGCGACGGCGGCGCTGAGCGACGAGGCCGCCGCCGATCTCGCGCGGACCGAAGCCGCCACGATGCTCGGGGTCACGCTCGCCCCCGAAGCCGTGATCGCCGCCCACCGCGGTCGGTTCGTGCAGTCGCAGCCCGCGTCGATCATCGGCTCCGGCGAACGGCGCGCAGCGGCACGCGCGGCGGTCCAGGCCGTCCCCGGCATCGCCGCGGTGGGAGCCTGGCTCGCCGGCACGGGCCTCGCACAGGTGATCCCGGATGCGCGCGACGAAGCCGACCGCCTGCGCCGCGCCCTGTTGTGGGAGTGAGTGCACGCTCTGTGTCAACCCTCTGACCCATAGATGCCGAAATCGGCATACGGGGCTACGCTGGGAGCCTGGTCGCGGGGAGCGGAAGCCTGCGGGCCATCCAAGCCGGGCGAAGCAGGCCGGACAACCGGAACTAGGTGAGGAGACCCCATGAAGGGGAAGATCGGACTCGTCGTCGGACTCGGCGTGGGCTACGTCCTCGGCACCCGTGCCGGACGTGAGCGCTATGAGCAGATCAAGACGCAGTGGCTGAAGGTGTGGGAACTCGATCCCGTGCAGGAGCAGGTGTCCAAGGTCAAGGGCTTCGTCGGTGACAAGGCTGCGGCCGTGCCGGGCGCCCTCTGGACGGGCGTCGTCAAGGTGGCCAAGTCGGTGACGGGCAACGGCACACCCGGACAGCGGCTCGACTCCGCCATCGCCACCGGCCGCGAGGCGGCGGAAGACCTGGCCGAGGCCACCGAGGAGGCCGTCGAGGCGGCGAAGGCGACCGCCAAGACGAGCAAGCCCGCGTCGAAGCCGGCCGCCTCGAAGTCCACTGCCTCCAAGTCCACGGCCTCCAAGTCCACTGCCTCGAAGTCCGCACCCAAGAAGACCGGCGCCTGACATGCCCCGCGGATACCGAGATCGTGCCGACGACAGTCTGCTGACCCTCCTCGGGGATCTTCCGGAACTCGTCACGAATCTGGTCAAGGCCGAGATCGACGCCGCCAAGGCGTGGGTCTCGCGCACCTCGAAGGATGCCGGCATCGGTTCCGTGTGGTTCGTCGTCGCGCTGTTCTTCCTGTTCTGGGCCGTGCCGGTGATCCTCGTGTTCGCGATCGCGGGGCTGTCGTCCTGGTGGCCGGTGTGGCTGTCGGCGATCGTCGTGTTCGGCATCCTGATCCTCGCCGTGCTGCTGTTCGCGCTGCTGGGCATCCTGAAGTTCCGCAAGGTTCTCCGCCGTCAGAACCCGGCGCAGGCCGTGGCCGAAGACATCCGACTCGTGAAGGAGGCCGGCGATGACGAATTCTGAGTCCCTGCCGCGCACCGTCGTCCCCGCAGGCATCGTCGACCCGGTGACCTCCGCTCGAGCCGAGCTGAAGGCGGCGCTGGCCGCCATCGAGGTGAAGGGGAACATCCCCCGCCGCGTCGAGAAGGCATCGACCCGCGCTGCGGCGAAGGCCCGGGTCTTCGCCGACCGCAATCCGCTCGGCGCGATC
>NZ_JBLVOH010000010.1:8378-14697 GCF_053543675.1 Microbacterium umsixpiens | reverse complement strand
GTCGTGGGGGGCGCGGTCTGGGCGATCGCGCGCGCCATTTCACGCTGACGACCGCATTCCAGGATGCCGCTGATTCCCCCGGTCGGGGGGATTAGCGGCTCCTGCGCAAACGAGGCAGACTGGGGAGCATGATGTCCGAAGAGCGCGATGAGAACCCGTCCGGCTTCACCCTCTGGGCCGTCTGGCGACGAAACCCCGACGTTCCCGTGACGGAGACCGAGTCGACCGAGCTCGAGACGATCGTCTCCTACATCGAGGACTCCGGCGTGACCGTCCGCGGCTTCTACGACGTCTCCGGCCTCAAGGCCGACGCCGATCTCATGGTCTGGCTGCACGGCGAGACCGCCGAGGAGCTGCAGAAGGCGCTGCGTCGCCTGCGCCGCACCGAACTGCTCCGCCCGCTCCTCCCTGTGTGGAACGTCATGGGCGTGCACCGCGACGCCGAGTTCAACCGCGCCCACGTGCCCGGCTTCCTCCGCGGGGTCGAGCCGAAGGACTGGCTGTGCCTCTACCCGTTCGTGCGCACGCCGGAGTGGTACCTCGCCCCCGAGGAGGAGCGTCGCAAGATGCTCGCCGACCACGGACGCAAGGGCGCCGCATTCACCGGCGTCCTCGCCAACACGGTCGCCTCGTTCGCGCTCGGCGACTACGAGTGGCTGCTGCCCCTCGAGGCCGACGAGCTCACCGACCTCGTCGACCTGATGCGCGACCTCCGCTACACCGACGCCCGCCTGTACGTGAAGGAGGAGGTGCCCTTCTACACGGGGCGCAGACTCCGGTTCGACGAGATCGCGGACGTTCTGCAGTAAGCGCCATGAGCACCCCCATCCGTCTGGGCACCCGTCGCAGCGCGCTCGCGCAGGCGCAGTCCGGTCATGTCGCCACGGCCCTCGAGACGCTCTCGGGTCGCCGGGTCGAGCTCGTCCCGATCACCAGCGAGGGTGACACCAACCGCGCCTCGCTCTCCGAGATCGGCGGCCAGGGCATCTTCGCCACGCGACTTCGCGAGGCCCTGCTCGCCGGGGAGTGCGACTTCCTGGTGCACTCCCTGAAGGATCTGCCGACGGCGATCCCCGACGGCCTCGTGATCGCGGCGACCCCGAAGCGGGAGGATCCGCGTGACGTGGTGCTCACCCGTGACGGCATCCCGCTGCACGAGCTGCGCTCCGGGAGCACGGTCGGCACCGGCTCGCCGCGCCGCATCGCCCAGGTGCGCAGGCGGGCGCCGGGCGCCGAAGTCGTCGACATCCGCGGCAACGTCGACTCCCGGTTGGCGCGGGTCTCCACCGGGGAGCTCGACGCGGTGATCCTCGCCGCGGCAGGGCTTTCGAGGCTCGGGGCGGAGTCTCCGCTGCGTCGCGAGGAGCTCGGTCTCGCCGAGTGGCCGACCGCGCCGGGCCAGGGTTCTCTCGCCGTCGAAACACGGGAGGACGCGCCGGAGGAGCTGCGCGCGGCGCTCGCCGGTCTCGACGACCTCGACACCCGACTCGCCATCACGGTGGAGCGCGCGATCCTCGAAGGACTCGACGCGGGATGCCAGGCGCCGATGGCCGCTCACGCCGTGGTCGACGGGTCCTCGATCCGTGTCAGGACCGTCGTCTACGCCGTCGACGGCGGGCGCCGGATCGGCCTCGACGTCACCGAAGACCTGAACGGGGAGTATATTCGTCGGAACGGCAGTGGCAATGGAGCGGATGCTGCCGATGGTGCAGACCCGGTGCACGCAGCGCGCGAGCTCGGGTTCACTGTTGCCCGTCGGCTGCTCGATCAAGGGGCGGCCGGCCTCGTACCCCGAGAGCAATAAACCCTCATGACCACTTCCGAAATCAAGCAGGACCGACCGCTGGACGGCTGGCGCATTCTTGTGCCGCGTGGCGGGCCGTGGGGCGACAGCGTCGCCGCGAGCCTGCGCGCACTGGGCGCGGTGCCCGTCGTCGCGCCGCTCATCAACTTCGCGCCGACCACCGATCAGGCGACGCTCGACACCGCGCTGGCGCAGCTGGCCGCGGGCGAGTTCGACTGGCTGACCGTCACGAGCGCCACGACCGTCGATGTGCTCTTCGCGCATCGAGCGGTCATCCCTCGGTCGACGAAGATCGCTGCCGTGGGTGAGACCACCGCGGCCGCCCTGCAGGCGGTCGGCTACGAGGTCACGCTGGTGCCCGAGCAGGACAACTCGGCTGAGGGCATGGCGCAGCAGCTCATCGCTCTCGAACAGGAGCCGCGCCGCATCCTCGCTCTCCGCAGCGAGATCGCGAAGCCCGTGCTCAGCCTGCTCCTCTCGGAGGCGGGTCACGACGTGCACGGCGTGGTCGCCTACCGCACGGTGGGTGTCCCGGTGACCGAGCGCATCCGCCGCGACGTCGAGAACGGCCGGATCAACGCGATCCTCATCACGAGCGGCTCCGTCGCCGAGCAGGTGCGCGAGCAGTTCCCGGAGATCCCCGACGAGACGCTGCTCGCCGCCATCGGTCCACGGACCGCGAACGATGCGCAGCGTGCGGGCCTCCCGGTGTCGGTGGTCGCCGACCGGCAGACCATCGATGCGCTGATCGATGCGGTCTCGCACTTCACACTTCCGCACGCGGCCGACGAGTTCGCGCCGTGAGCTACCCCGATGTCCGACTGAGGCGCCTGCGTCAGTCGCGAGCCGTGCGTGATCTCGTGCGCGAGACCTCGCTGCAGCCCCGACAGCTCGTCCTGCCCCTCTTCGTCCGCGAAGGCATCGCGGAGCCGGTGCAGATCGGTTCGATGCCCGGGGTCGCCCAGCACTCGATCGACTCGCTGCGTGCTGCCGCCGTCGAGGCGGCGGAGGTCGGCGTCGGCGGCGTGATGCTGTTCGGTGTGCCGTCGGTTCGCGACGCTCGCGGGTCCGGAGCGGACGATCCGCGCGGCATCCTGAACGTCGCGACCGAAGCGCTGGCCGCCGAGGTCGGCGACGCGCTCGTCGTGCAGACCGACCTGTGCCTCGACGAATTCACCGATCACGGCCACTGCGGCGTGCTCGCGGCCGACGGTTCCGTGGACAACGACGCGACGCTCGAGCGCTACGCCTCGATGGCTCTCGCCCAGGCCCGTGCCGGATCCCAGCTGCTCGGACTGTCGGGGATGATGGACGGCCAGGTCGCGGTGATCCGCGCGGCGCTCGGCGCCGAGGGCTTCACCGACACGCTCCTCCTCGCCTACGCCGCCAAGTACGCGAGCGCCTTCTACGGCCCCTTCCGCGAGGCCGTGGATTCTCAGCTCCAGGGTGACCGTCGCACGTACCAGCTCGATCCGGGCAACCGGCGCGAGGGCGTCCGCGAGGCCGTCGTCGACGAGGCCGAGGGCGCGGACATTGTCATGGTGAAGCCGGCGATGGCCTTCCTCGACGTGCTGCGCGAGGTGCGCGACACCGTGAGCATCCCGGTCTGGGCGTACCAGGTGTCCGGCGAGTACGCGATGATCGAGGCCGCCGGCGCGAACGGCTGGATCGACCGCCGGGCGGCCGTGCTCGAATCCCTGCTCTCCATCCGCCGCGCGGGTGCCGATGCCGTGCTGACCTACTGGGCGACCGAGGCCGCCGGCTGGCTGCGCGACTGATACCTCCGAGGATCTCTCATGACCGACCGCAATGACGACCTGTTCTCCGCTGCCCGCGCGGTGATCCCGGGTGGGGTCAACTCACCCGTGCGCGCCTACGGCTCGGTGGGAGGCACGCCGCGATTCCTCGCTTCGGCGAAGGGCGCCACCGTGACGGATGCCGCGGGGCGCGAGTACGTCGACCTCGTCGCCTCCTGGGGCCCCGCTCTCCTCGGCCACGCGCACCCGGAGATCGTCGCTGCGGTGCAGGAAGCCGCGGCTCGAGGACTCTCGTTCGGCGCCCCGACCGAGGGTGAGGTCGAGCTCGCCGCGCTCATCGCCGACCGTGTCCGCTTCGGGGAGACCCGTCCGATCGAACGTGTGCGTCTGGTGTCCACCGGCACCGAGGCGACCATGACGGCGATCCGCCTCGCGCGCGGCGCGACCGGTCGCGACCTGCTCGTGAAGTTCGCCGGGCACTACCACGGTCACTCCGACGGGCTTCTCGCGGAGGCGGGTTCCGGTGTCGCGACGCTGGCGCTCCCCGGTTCGGCCGGTGTCCCTGCGCCGATCGCCGCGCAGACCCTGGTGATCGGTTACAACGACCCCGAGGCGCTGGCCGCGGTGTTCGCCGAGCACGGCCCGCGCATCGCCGCGGTGATCGTCGAGGCATCGGCCGCGAACATGGGAGTCGTCGCCCCCCTGCCCGGCTTCAACCGCCTGATCGCGGAGACCGCGCACGCACATGGTGCCCTCATGATCCTCGACGAGGTGCTCACGGGCTTCCGCGTGCACCCGGCGGGGTTCTGGGGTCTGCAGGCGGCGGCGGGCGAGGACTATCTGCCCGACATCTTCACGTTCGGCAAGGTCGTCGGCGGAGGCATGCCCCTGGCCGCGCTCGGCGGTCGCGCCGAGGTCATGGACCTGCTCGCACCTCTCGGCCCGGTCTACCAGGCGGGAACCCTGTCGGGGAACCCGCTGTCGGTCGCTGCGGGCCTGGCGACGTTGCGACTCGCGACCCCCGAGGTGTACGCCACGGTGGATGCGGCATCCGCCCGGGTGTCGGCCGCCCTCGATGCCGCCCTCACGTCGGCCGGCGTCACGCATGCCGTGGCCCGAGCCGGCAACCTGTTCAGCGCGTCGTTCCGTGCGTCCGAGCCGAGGAACTACGCCGAGGCGCAGGCGCAGGAGTCGTTCCGCTACGCCCCGTTCTTCCACTCCCTGCGGGAGCAGGGCGTCGCTCTACCGCCGAGTGTCTTCGAGGCCTGGTTCCTCACGGCCGCGCACGGCGAGCGGGAGCTCCAGCTCATCGAAGGGGCACTCCCGGCTGCCGCCGATGCCGCGGCTGCTGCGCGCCCCTGACCCGATTCCGGCGAACCGGCCGCGAGAAACCGCGACGGATGGTGGCAATCGACAAGGGATCGTTGCGTTCCTGTGAGCAACTTCCAGACAACTGGCAGGGCCGCGCTGGCAGACTGAGTGCATGGTGACGTTGCTGCTGGACCAGACGCAACTCGAAGTCGTGCTCTCGCCGCTCGAACGGGCCGCCACCTTCCACCGTGAGAACGTCCGCATCGCGCGCGACACCATCACCAAGGTCCAGCTCACGGATGACGCGTGGACGTGGCTGCGGGGCGTCCCGAACCCCGGCACGCACATCCCCGGCATCCTCGCCGCCGGCAGTTGGAAGGCGGCCGGCAGCCTGGACTTCGTGCTGATCCGCAAGCGTCGCCCGAGCGTCGTGATCGACCTCGAGGGCGACGAGCAGTACCGCCGCCTGATCCTGACCACGCGGCACGGGCTCGCGCTCACTCAGGCGTTGCGCCTCGATGTGTCCGCGGAGCCGGCAGACGTCGAGGAGATCGTCGCGACCTCGCCCACCGCCGTCCCGAAGGGCAGCCGTCGGCCGGTCATCCGCCCCCGACCTGCCTGACGGCGTCGACGGCTGCGGTCGCCCCTGACCGAACAGAGGAACGCCCTCCGCGACCATGTGGTCGGGAGGGCGTTCTCGGTTCTCGTCGTCGCTGAGGCTCAACCGTGGTGGTTCTCGCCACCTTCGTGCTCATCACCGTCATGATGCTCGTCGCTGCCGGACTGGCCGTCCGCGTCGGCGTCGGCGTCCGACTCGCCATCTGCGGATGCGACCTCCTCGGCGGGAGTCTCCTCCGGGGCGGACTCGTCGTCGGTCGCCTCATCGGACGCGGCCAGCGGCACCGTGTCGATGACGCCGGTGGACGCGATGCTCCAGTGCGCGCTCTCGGTCGAGGCGTCGTCCGCCGATTCCGGGCTGAGGGGGTAGTCCTTCGGCTCGTCCTCGTAGTAGGCGCGAGCGGCTGCGGCCAGCATCGAGCTGACGGCAGCGGAGCGCGGATCCTCGTCGGCGTCTGAGCCATCCGAGTCGTCGTGGTCCGAGTCGTCGCGGTCCGAGTCGTCGCGGTCCGAGTCGTCGCGGTCCGCGGTGTCGTCCTCTGCGCCGTCGTGGTCGGCATCGGAAGCGTCAGCGAGATCGGCGAAGATCTCGACACCCGTGTGCTCGACCTCGGACGCATCCTCGTCCAGCGGCGTGCCCTCGTCGTCTGACGGGCTGTCGCCGGTGCTCACGTCGTCGGTGGCTTCGGGTGCACCCGCCGCGCCGTCGGCGGTGGCTTCGACGTCGGCAGGCTGCTGCTCGGAAGCGTCATCAGCGGTGTGCTCGTCGTCGGATGTGTCGAAGATCTCGGCGACGCTGTGACGTGCCTCGTCGGTGGACGTGGGGGGG
>NZ_JBLVOH010000010.1:0-8358 GCF_053543675.1 Microbacterium umsixpiens | reverse complement strand
GCCTCGGCGGGGGACGTCGGTGCGGCGGCCGCGACCGGAGCCGCCGCCCCGAACAGGATCTCGTCGAAGGACCGTGCCGGGGGCTCGGTGGTCTCGGATTCGGATTCGGACTCGGACTCGTCGCCGGTCGCCTCGTCGCCGGTTGCCTCGTCCGCGGTGGCCTCGTCCGCACTCGCTCCGTCGGCGGGAGCCTCTTCGGCGGGAGCTTCTTCGGAGAAGGCGGAATCGTCGGTGGGAGGCTCGTCGCCGGCCTCTTCCTCGGAGTCGCCGTCGGCGCGGGCGGTGCCCACCGCGGCGAGATCGTCTGCCACGGCCTCATCGGCGGGAGCGGCGGCGGCTTCGGCCGCCCATGCTGCCGCTGCGGCGACGGGGATCGCGACCACGGACTCGTTCGGCGCGAGGGTGGCGTCGGCGGCCAGAGCCTCGGCGGCCACGGGCGGCACGATCGGTGCCGGTGCCGGTGCCGGTGCCGGTTCCGGTGCCGGTGCCTGTGCCTGGGCCGGGTAGGCGGGCGGCGCGTGCCTACCGCCGCGCATCAGGTCGATGAAGACGTCTTCCAGCGTCGGTCCGCGCTGCACGAGCGTGCTCAGCGCGATGCCTGCGTCGGCGGCCACTGCGCCGACCGTGCCGGCGTCGCCGCCGCGGACGGTCAGGCCCGATCGCAGCACCTCGATGTCGAATCCGGCTGCGGAGAGCGCAGCGCTGAGCGCATCGCGGTCGGCGGCGTCGACGATGACGGAGCCGCCCTTCGGGTCGGCCAGGGTCTCGATGCCACTGGCCAGGACCAGCTCGCCCTTCGACAGCACGAGCACGTTGTCGGCGACCTGCTCCACCTCGCTGAGGACGTGCGACGACACGAGCACCGTGCGCCCTTCGTCCGCGAGGCGGCGCATCAGCAGACGCATCCAGCGGATGCCTTCCGGATCCAGCCCGTTGGCCGGCTCGTCGAAGACCAGGGCGCCCGGGTCGCCGAGAAGCGCGTGCGCGACGCTGAGCCGCTGGCGCATGCCGAGCGAGAAACCGCCGATCCGCGAGTCGCCCTCGCCGTCGAGCCCGACCAGCGAGAGGACCTCACCCACGCGCGCCAGCGGCACACCGTTCGCCTTCGCGGCGATCGTCAGCTGTCGCTCGGCGGTGCGGCGCGGGCGGTAGGCGGTCTCTTCCAGCACGGCACCAATCGTGCGCAGCGGCTGGCGGAGTTCGCCGTAGGCCGTGCCGCCGATCGTCGCGGTTCCGGATGTGGCGCGCACCTGACCGAGCAGGATGCGCAGCGTGGTGGTCTTGCCGGCTCCGTTGGGGCCGAGGAAGGCGGTGACGGCTCCCGGCTCGACGCGCGCGGAGAAGTCCGAGACGGCGGTCACCTCATTGAAGCGCTTCGTCACGTGCGTGAACTCCAGCACCTGTCCTTCGGGCATCGTGACCTCTCGTCGCGTTGAACAGTTCCTCCCTATCCTGCCGGAAAAGCCTGTCGGATCCCGCATTTCGCGCGGAATACCGCCCTTCGGGAGAGGTAGCCTGGCACGCGTGACCGATTCTCAGGCTGCCTCCCGTGTCCTCGCCCGCACCGAAGGGGCACTCGGGCGGCTCACCCTCAACCGTCCGGAGGCGATCAACGCCCTCGACGCGGAGATGATCGGGATCCTCACCGAAACCCTCACCGCATGGCGCGACGACACCGATGTGCAGATCGTGCTGATCGACGGCGCGGGGGAGCGCGGCATGTGCGCCGGTGGCGACGTGCGCGCGCTGCACGGGCAGATCGTGGCAGGGCAGGCCGAACGGACCGCGGAGTTCTTCCGCGCCGAGTACGCCCTGAACGCGATGATCGCCGAGTACCCGAAGCCGGTCGTCGCCTACGCGGACGGCATCACCATGGGCGGCGGCATCGGGCTCGCCGGCCACGCCGCCATCCGCATCGTCACGGAGCGGTCGAAGCTCGCGATGCCCGAGACCCGCATCGGCTTCACGCCCGACGTCGGCGGCACCTGGCTTCTCGGACGGGCGCCTGGGCGTTTCGGCGAGTACTTCGGACTCACCGGATCGACGATGAACGGTGCGGATGCCGTGTACCTCGGCTTCGCCGACCACTTCGTGCCGTCGGAGCGGCTGGAGGCGCTGAGCGAAGCGCTCGCCTTCCGCGCGGACCCGACCGGGACCAGCGAGATCGTGCTGCTCTTCGACGAGACGCCCGAGCCCACGCAGCTTCCGGCATCGCGGGAGTGGATCGACGAGGCCTTCTCCGCGCCGACCGTGACCGAGATCGTCGATCGACTGCGCGCGCAGGAGCACACGGATGCCGCCGCCACGGCCGAACTGCTGGAGGGGCTCGCGCCGACCGGGCTCACCGTGACCCTCGACGCCGTGCGCGAGGCGAGGGAGATGCCGGGTCTGCGCGCGGCGCTCGAGGGTGAGTACCGACGGGTGCTGTGGTTCGTGAACGAGCATCCTGACCTCGTCGAGGGCATCAGGGCACAGCTGGTCGACAAGGACCGCAACCCGAAGTGGGATCCGCCGACACTGGCGGAGCTCGCCCCGGATGCCGGTGCCCCCGCACGGGACTACGTGCCGCAGCCCGCCCTGTTCTGAGGTCGCGTCGCGGGATCCGGCCCTACGCGCCCTCGCCGGCCGCGGACGGATCCGGGGTGCGCGTCTGCCAGATCGTCCGGAGCACGTCGACCACGTCATCCGGATCGGCATCGACGGATGCGGCCTCCTCGACCAGTTCGCGGATGCGTCGGATCACGGATGCCGGAAGCACACCCGCCGTCTCCGCCACCCGCGTGCCCGCTGCGGTGCGCGAGATCACGAGCCCCTCGCTCTCGAGCATCTTGTATGCGCGTGCGGCCGTGCCGGGAGCCACGCCCAGATCGCTCGCGGTCTGGCGCACCGTCGGCAGCCGTTCGCCGGCGCCGAGCTGTCCCGACACGATCAGGCCGCGCAGCTGTCGGTAGATGTCGAGAGCTGGATTCGCCTCATCGGCTGGCGACAGCTTCGGGCTCGGGCTCACTGTGCGGCCCTCGATTCGGCGGCCTGCTCCGCGGGGGCGGCGGGACCTGTGCCGTGCGCCAGCTGTGCGGTCACGAGGAACAGGAGCACGAACGCGGTGATCTCGAGCGCCGGAGCCACCCAACCGCCGATGGCGGCGAGCTCGCCGTATCGCCAGAACACGTCGTAGGAGTCGCTGCCGCTGTCGCCCTGGATCGTGAGCCCGGCGACCGATCCCGCCTCGGCGATGAACCGGAGTGCGCCCGCCAGAGCGAGCAGGGCCGCGGATGCCGCGAGCCGGCTGATCCCGCTCGCGATGTCGCGGCGCTCCCGCTGCTCGGCGACGACCGTCTCCGGACGGAGGAACGCGCGGGCAGAGTTGGCCTGCAGTGCCGCGACGACGACTGCCACGAGGGCGGCGGTGCAGATCAGGACGGGCACGCCGTACGCCCATCCGTAGAACCAGGGGCGGATCGGGTCGATGGTCTCGTTGGGGACGTCGATCTCGAGGTAGACGTACGGGCCGCCGTTGAGGTTCGACGACGCGAGCCCGGCGAGCAGCGTGGTCGTCGCGAGGGCGAGAAGGGCGAGGGCGGTGCCCACCGACCCCACGCGGGAGCTGAAGGTCCGCCAGGTCCGGCGCGCGGAGACGACGGGTCGCTCGGGAGGGGTGCTGCCTCGTGTCGCGATCATCGCCAGCAGGATGGCCACGCCGACGGATGCCGTGAAGACGGGTGTCGCGTATCGCCACCAGCCGACGACGCCGTTGAGGCTCACGCCGAACATCCCCAGGACGTACCCCGTGATCAGGTTCTCGGCGATGAAGATCACGATCACGACGATCGCCGCGATGCCGAGGGCGCGGTGCTCCGGCGTATGGCGGGCGGACATCGCGGTGGATGCCGAGGGCGTGAGCCGGACGCGACCGCGTCGTCGCGCAGCCCCTCGGGGCGAGACGGCGATCCCCACCGCGATGATCGCCGCGAGGATCAGGGAGACCAGCGGCAACGACAGGAGGCCGCCGAGCGGCTGGATCGGGTCGAGCAGGGATGCGATGTGCGGAAGCATGGGAGGTCCGTTCTCGGTTGTGTCATATGTCTATCACAAGTTGTGTCAACGAGTAAACACAAGGGATGCTCCGTCCGGGTCGTTCGTTTTTTCGCCCGCGTGCAGAAACGGAATGATCCCCGGGTGGAGGGGTTCGCTGTCAGCGAAGGTCAGCCTCGAGGGGGATACGAATGTCCACGGTTCGTGGCACTCTGTCTTGTGGCCGGTTGTCGGTCGGCATCCGTCTGCCGAGAAACCCGCCGTTTCATCCTTCCTAGAAAGTCCGCCTGTGCTGGGAAAAATCCTCTTCCGCTATCTCTCTCGATACCGGTGGCTGCTGCTCGGCGTGCTGGTGTTCCAGCTCGCCAGCGCCGCGGCGACCCTCTACCTCCCGCGCCTCAACGCCGACATCATCGACAAGGGCGTCGCCCAGGGTGACACCGCCTACATCTGGGGCACGGGTCTGTTCATGCTCGCGGTGTCGCTGGGGCAGATCATCGCCTCGGTCACGGCGACCTTCTTCGCCGCGCGCGCCGCGATGGGCGCCGGCCGCGACATCCGCGCCGACGTCTTCGGCAAGGTCAGCGGCTTCTCCGAGCGCGAAGTGTCGCAGTTCGGCGCCGGCTCGCTCATCACGCGAAACACCAACGACGTGCAGCAGGTGCAGATGCTCGCGATGATGGGCGCCACCATGCTCGTCACCGCCCCGCTGCTCGCGATCGGCGGCATCTTCTTCGCCATCCAGACCAACGTCGGCCTCAGCTGGCTGATCGCCGTCTCGGTGCCCGCGCTGCTGATCCTGGCCGCGCTCGTGATCGGGCGCATGGTGCCGCTGTTCCGCAGCTACCAGGGCAAGCTCGACAACGTCAACCGCATCATGCGCGAGCAGCTCACCGGTGTGCGCGTCGTGCGCGCCTTCGTGCGCGAGCGCATCGAAGAGGAGCGGTTCCGCGGAGCCAACACCGACATCATGGTGGTCGGCCGCAAGGTCGGCTCGCTCTTCGTGCTGCTGTTCCCGCTGTTCATGCTCATCCTGAACGTGACCGTGGTCTCGGTCATCTGGTTCGGCGGCATCGAGGTCAACAACGGCACGGTGCAGGTCGGCACGCTGTTCGCCTTCATGCAGTACATCGGCCAGATCATGGGCGGCGTCATCATGGCGAGCTTCATGGCGATGATGATCCCGCGCGCCGCGGTCTCGGCCGAGCGCATCGGCGAGGTGCTCGACTCGGAGTCCACGCTGGTCCGCCCCGAGAACGGCGTCACCGAGTTCCCGGTTCCCGGAGCCGTCGCGCTCGACGATGTGGAGTTCACCTACCCCGGTGCCGACTCCCCGGTGCTGCGCGGCATCAGCTTCGCGGCCGAGCCCGGAGAGACGGTCGCGATCGTCGGATCCACCGGTTCCGGCAAGACGACGCTCATCTCGCTCATCCCGCGGCTCTTCGACGTCTCGGGCGGATCCGTGCACGTCGGCGGCACGGATGTGCGCGAGGCCGATGTCGAGTCGCTGTGGGACAGCATCGGCCTCGTGCCGCAGCGTCCGTTCCTCTTCACCGGCACCGTCGCGTCGAACCTGCGCTACGGACGCGAGGAGGCGACCGACGAGGAGCTCTGGCACGCGCTCGACATCGCGCAGGGACGCGACTTCGTCGAGGAGATGCCCGACGGGCTCGACTCGCGCATCGCCCAGGGCGGCACGAACGTCTCCGGCGGTCAGCGTCAGCGTCTCGCGATCGCGCGTGCGATCGTGCACCAGCCGAAGATCCTCGTGTTCGACGACTCGTTCTCGGCGCTCGACCTCACCACGGACGCCCGGCTGCGCCAGGCGCTGTGGCGGGAACTCCCGCACGTGACGAAGATCGTCGTCGCGCAGCGCGTCTCCACGATCACGGACGCCGACCGCATCGTCGTCCTCGACGGCGGCACCATGGTCGGCGTCGGCACGCATGAGCAGCTGCTCGAGACGAACGACACCTACCGAGAGATCGTCGAGTCGCAGCTGGGGGTGGACGCATGAGCGAACTGAACGAAGAACAGGGCAAGGCCAAGCGCGGCCGCGGCCGCGGCAAGGCGACGACGGCCGTGGCCGAGGTCGAGCTGTCGGCCGAAGAGCAGTACGAGGCCGAGCTCGCCGAGCAGGCTCGTCAGAACTCCGGCGACTGGGACAGCGTCGCGCCGGGCAAGGCCGACAACTTCGGTCCGAGCTTCGCGCGCATGATCGGGCTGCTGAAGCCCTCCGCGATCTGGTTCGTCTTCGTGTCGATCCTCGGCGCCATCGGCGTCGTACTCACGGTCGCGGCGCCCAAGGTGCTCGCCGAGGCGACGAACCTCGTCTACAAGGGATTCATCTCCATCCAGCTCGGGCAGCCGAACGGCGACTTCCCCGGTTTCCCCGCGGGCACACCGCAGGACGTCGTGATCGATGCGCTGCGTGGTTCCGGTCAGGATGACTTCGCGAACCAGGTCGGGGCGCTGGGCGACTTCACGGTCGGCCAGGGCGTCGACTTCGAGGCGCTGCGTCTGGTGATCGCCGCGGTGCTCGCGATCTACGTGGCTGCGGCATTCCTCACCTGGATCCAGGGTTACGTCATCAACGTGATCATGGTGCGCACCATGTGGCGCCTGCGCGAGTCCGTCGAGGCGAAGATCAACCGTCTGCCGCTGGCGTACTTCGACAAGGTGCAGCGCGGTGAACTGATCTCGCGCGTCACGAACGACATCGACAACATCACGCAGACGATGCAGCAGTCGCTCTCCGGTGCACTCACCTCGGTGCTCACCGTGATCGGCGTGCTCGTCATGATGTTCTCGATCTCGTGGCAGCTCGCGCTCGTCGCACTCATCACACTGCCTCTCATGGGCGTGATCTTCGGCATCATCGGACCGCGTTCGCAGAAGGCCTTCGGCACGCAGTGGCGCAAGGTCGGTCGACTGAACGCCCGTGTCGAGGAGGCATTCTCCGGCCACGCACTGGTGAAGGTCTTCGGACGCGAGAAGGATGCGCTCGACAAGTTCCAGGTCGAGAACGAAGAGCTGTTCCAGGCGAGCTTCAAGGCGCAGTTCCTCTCCGGCATCATCATGCCGGCGATGATGTTCGTCGGAAACCTCAGCTATGTGGGCATCGCGGTGCTCGGCGGTCTGATGGTCGCGAACGGACAGCTGCGTCTCGGCGACGTGCAGGCGTTCATCCAGTACTCGCAGCAGTTCACGCAGCCGCTGTCCGAGCTGGGTGGCATGGCTGCGGTGGTCCAGTCGGGCACGGCATCCGCCGAGCGGGTGTTCGAGCTGCTCGACGCCGACGAGCAGGAGGCGGACGACGCCGATGCTCCCGAGCTCGTGGAGGGCAAGGGTGTCATCGAGTTCGAGAACGTCGCGTTCTCGTACACGCCCGACCGCCCGCTCATCCGGGACCTGTCGTTCCGGGTGGAGCCGGGGCAGACGGTCGCGATCGTCGGCCCGACGGGTGCCGGCAAGACGACGTTGGTCAACCTGATCATGCGCTTCTACGAGCTCAGCGGCGGACGCATCACGCTCGACGGCCAGGACATCGCCGAGGCGACCCGCGACGAACTGCGCTCACGCACCGGCATGGTGCTGCAGGACCCGTGGCTGTTCGCCGGCAGCATCCGCGAGAACATCCGATACGGTCGCTCCACGGCGACCGACGAAGAGGTTCTCGCCGCCGCCAAGGCGACCTACGTCGACCGCTTCGTGCACGCCCTCCCCGAGGGCTACGACACGGTGCTCGACGAGGATGCCGCGAACGTCTCGGCGGGCGAGCGTCAGCTCATCACGATCGCCAGGGCATTCGTCGCGCAGCCGTCGATCCTCATCCTCGATGAGGCCACGTCGGCGGTCGACACCCGCACCGAGCTGCTGCTGCAGCACGCGATGGCCGCGCTCCGCGAGGGGCGCACGTCGTTCGTGATCGCGCACCGTCTGTCGACCATCCGCGACGCCGACCTCATCCTCGTGATGGAGCACGGCGACATCGTGGAGAAGGGCACGCACGACGAGCTCATCGCCGCGCAGGGCGCCTACTGGCGTCTGTACCAGTCGCAGTTCGAGCAGGCGGCGACCGACATCGACGCCGAAGACGCTCTCACCGGATCGACGCCCGTCGTCGTCACCGGAGAGGCCGGCGACGACGAGAGCGCGAAGGAAGAAGCCGCCGCCGTGGCCGGAGCCTCGGTCGGGGCCCAGGCGCCCGCCGCCGAGGTCGCCGCTGCGCAGGGGCTGCTCGAGGACGGGGCCGACGGCTCCGCCCCTCGCGGCTGATCCGCGTCCGGCGCAGCGACGCTCATAGAACAGCGCCCCAACCCCCCC
>NZ_JBLVOH010000009.1:21810-26326 GCF_053543675.1 Microbacterium umsixpiens | reverse complement strand
GCGACTCGACGAGGTCGCCCACGACGACGCGCCAGGTGTCGGGGTGTTCGCCGAAGAACGTCTCGACGTTGCCGCGGGCGACGTCGGCGAAGTCCTCGCGGCGTTCGAACGAGATCAGGTTTCCCCCCGGGCCGACGGCCCGCAGGAGCGAAAGGGAGAGCGCCCCGGATCCGACCCCGGCCTCGACGACCGTCGCTCCGGGGAAGATGTCGGCCTGCATCACGATCTGCGCCGCATCCTTCGGGTACACGATCGCTGCACCGCGGGGCATCGACATCGCGAAGTCCCTCAGCAGGGGACGGAGCGCCAGGTAGTCGTGTCCGGAGCTGTTGGCCACGACGGAGCCGTCGGGAAGGCCGATCAGGTCACGATGGCGCAGCACGCCCTGGTGCGTGTGCAGCTCCCCGTCCTCGCGGAGCGTCACCGTGTGCAGGCGGCCCTTCGGACCGGTCAGCTGCACTCGGTCCCCCGGTCGGAAAGGACCACTCGGCCTCGGTACGCGGCTCTCGGTCATCGGTTGGCTCCTGTCGCGACGTTGATGCTGTCGAAGAGGTCGGTGAGGTCGCCGGCGTTCCGCCCGGCAAGGGTCGGCCACAGCCCGTGCGCGCCGAGATGGTCCAGCGGCACGATGTGCGGCACCGCGAGGGTCAGCGCACCCGAGGCGAGTCCGGCGCGGACGCCGGTCGGCGAATCCTCGATGACGATCACCTCGGCGATGTCGACGTCGAGAAGTGCCGCGGCCTGCAGGTAGGGCTCCGGGTGCGGCTTCGGGTTGTCCACATCGTCCCCGGCCACGACGAGGTCGAACGCCTCGAAGTCGATCAGATCGACGACGCTCAGCGCCATCCTCCGCAGGGACATCGTCACGAGACCCGTCGGAATTCCCGCGCTCCGAAGGTCGCTCAGGAGTTCGCGAGCTCCCGGGCGGAACGGCACGCCACTGGTGCGGAGCGAATCCTGCACGGCGTCGGTCAAATTGTCGACGATCGCCTGGGCCTCCATCGTGACGCCAGCCCCCTGGAGGATCACCGCGCTGTCGAGCAGGCCGCTTCCGACGAGCTGCAGCGCATCCGCGTGACTCCACGATCCGCCGAAGGATTCGACCAGCGCCGTCTCGGCCGCCATCCAATAGGGTTCGGTGTCGACGAGTGTTCCATCCATGTCCCACAGGACCGCGCTGGGCTTTCTGCTCACTGAACCCATGCTAGCCGGGGTACCGCCCGCATCCCGCCGTCGCGGACTAGCCTGGAAGGATCTCGTCCACGATCTCGAAGGGAGCCCACGATGGATGTTCTCGGTCAGCGCATCGTCATCGCCGCCTTCGACGGCTGGAACGATGCGGGTGAAGCGGCGAGTGGCGCCATCGAGGCGCTGCGGGCTTCATCGGAGTACGACCTCGTGCACTCCGTCGATCCCGAGCTGTACTTCGATTACCAGTACACCCGACCGTCGAGCCGGATGGATGCCGAGGGCCGACGTCGATTGACGTGGCCGGAGGCCGGGCTGTGGCGTCCCCGCGATCCGGGGCCGGGACCCGAGTTCTGGCTACTCACCGGCGCGGAGCCCGCGCGAACCTGGCAGGCGTTCGCCTCGGAGTTCATCGACGTGGCTCTGCGCGATGACATCACCGGACTCGTCACCCTCGGCGCGATGCTCTCGGACGTCCCCCACACCCGGCCGATCTCGATCTTCGCGTCCAGCCAGAACGAGCAGGTGCGGGAAGCTCACGACCTCGAGCGCTCGCTCTACGAGGGCCCGGTCGGCATCCTTTCCGTCATCGAGCACTTCGCCGAGAACGCGGGGATCCCCACCGCCAGCCTGTGGGCCAGCGTGCCGCATTACGTCGCGTCGGCGACGCCCTCGCCGAAGGTGACTCTCGCCCTGCTCGACCGGCTCGAGGAGCTGACCGGCGCCGATGTGGATCGCCAGACGCTGCGCACCGAGGCCGCGGCGTGGGAGGCTTCGATCGATGCGGCCGCGTCGGAGGACGAAGACATGGCCGAGTACATCCGTCAGCTCGAGCGCACTCGCGACACGTGGGACTCCCCCGAGGCGTCCGGCGATGCGATCGCGCAGGCATTCGAGCGGTATCTCCGCCGTCGCGACGACGGTCCAGGAGACCGCAAGCGCTGAGTCCGGGTCAGGCCGCGATCACACCGGTACCGAGTAGGACCAGGAGCACGGTGCCGAGCAGGATCCGGTAGATCACGAACGGCAGGAAGCTGCGCTTCGAGATCCAGTTCATGAAGAACGCGATGACGCCGAGCGCCACCACGAACGCGATGCCCGTCGCCGCGAGCGTGTCGCCGAACGAGAAGAACGACGGCTCGTCCCAGCTCTTGAACACCTGGTAGAAGCCACTGCCGAACACCGCGGGGATCGCGAGCAGGAAGGCGTAGCGGGCGGCAGCGGCGCGCTCGTAACCGAGGAAGAGCCCCATCGTGATGGTGCCGCCCGAGCGGGAGACGCCCGGGATCAGCGCCAGTGCCTGCGCGAATCCGAAGGCGATGCCGTGCGGGTACGTGAGGTCGTTCAACTTCCGGCGCTTCGCCCCGACGTAGTCGGCGACGCCGAGCAGGATGCCGAAGACGATGAGCATGATCGCGACGATCCACATCGACCGGAGGACCGTCTCGATCTGGTCCTGGAAGAGCAGCCCGAGAACCACGATCGGGATGCTGCCGATGATGATCATCCAGCCCATCCGCGCGTCGGGATCATTGCGCGGCGCCTTGCCGACGAGCGAGCGGAACCACTGGCCGATGATGCGCACGATGTCACGCCAGAAGAACACGACGACCGCGGCCTCGGTACCGATCTGTGTGATCGCGGTGAAGGCCGCGCCCGGGTCCTCGCCCGACGGCAGGAACGTGCCGAGGATGCGCAGATGGGCGCTGGAGGAGATCGGGAGGAACTCGGTGAGTCCCTGGACGATGCCCAGGATCAGTGCTTCGAGCAGGTGCATGGAGAGCTTTCAGTTCAGAGAGGCACGGAGCGCGCAGCGCTCAGTACGTGCGCAGCAGATCGGCCAGCACCCGCTGGCCGAAGACAAGCGATTCTACGGGTACTCGCTCATCGACTCCGTGGAACATGCCTGTGAAGTCCAAGTCGGCGGGGAGCTTCAACGGCGCGAAGCCGTACCCGGTGATGCCCAGGTAGGCCAGCGCCTTGTTGTCGGTGCCGGCGCCCAGCAGGTACGGGATCACGGGGACACCGGGGTCGTGGCGACCGATGCTGGCGACCATCGCCTCGACGAGCTCGCCCTCGAACGGTGTCTCCATGCCGATGTCACGGACGACCGTCTGGATCTCGATGTCGTCACCGACGATCTGCTGCAACTCGGCGAGCACATCGTCTTCGGTCCCGGGGATGACGCGGACATCGATGAGTGCCTCGGCACGCTCCGGGATCACGTTGTGCTTGTATCCGGCGGTCAGAGCCGTGGGATTCGTGGTCGTCCGGAACGATGACCTCAGGAACGCCTCCGCGGGGCCCGCGGCAGCGGCGAGGGCATCGGGGTCGTCGGCACTGCGCCCGCTCAGCGCGCTGAGGCCCTCCAGCAGCGCCGTGGTCGTCGGCGTCAGACGGATCGGCCAGCGCGTGCGGCCGATCGCCGCGACGGCCTCCGAGAGCTTCGTCACGGCATTGTCGTCGTGCAGGCGGCTGCCGTGACCCGCACGACCCTTCGCCACCAGGCGGATCCAGATCAGCGCCTTCTCGCCGACCTGCAGCAGGTACGCACGCCGATCGTCCACAGTGATCGAGTACCCCCCGACCTCGCTGATCGCGGCCGTCGCCCCTTCGAACCACTCCGGGCGGTTCTGGACGACGAGAGCCGAACCTTCGACGCCCCCGTTCTCTTCGTCGGCGAAGAACGCCAGGATGAGGTCGCGCTCCGGCTGCTCCCCCGCCCGCAGGATCTCGGCGACGGAGGTGAGGATCATCGCGTTCATGTTCTTCATGTCCACGGCGCCGCGTCCCCACAGCATGCCGTCCTGGACGAGGCCGGCGAACGGATCGACGCTCCAGGCGTCGGCCATCGCGGGCACGACGTCGAGATGTCCATGCACGACGAGTGCGGGTTTGGTCCGATCGCGGCCCGGAACACGGGCCATCACGTTGGTACGGCGCTCGATCGGCTCGTAGTACTCGACCTCCAGCCCGAGCTCCTCGAGGTAGGCGCCCACGTACTCCGCAGCCTCACGCTCGCCCTTCGCATTCCCTCCACCGAAGTTGGATGTGTCGAAGCGGATGAGGTCGCTGGCGATGCGCACGACCTCGGGAAGAGAGGGATCGGTCATGTGCTCCAGGCTATCGAAACGGCGAGCCACGCCCGGGCGTACCGCTCGGTTCGAGAGGCCGCGGGGAACGTGGTAATGTCATTCTTCGGTCGGCAACGATCATCCAAAACCTGCGCGGGTGGCGGAATGGTAGACGCGCTACGTTGAGGTCGTAGTGCCCGTAAGGGCGTGGGGGTTCAAGTCCCCCTCCGCGCACAGGTAGAAGAAGGCCCCCG
>NZ_JBLVOH010000009.1:14043-21790 GCF_053543675.1 Microbacterium umsixpiens | reverse complement strand
GGGGCCCTTCTTCTTTGTCCGCACGCGACGCGAGGTAACGCACGAGTGACCTCATCCGAGGGGGATGATCTCCTCCCCCTGCACGCGAACGACTCTGGATAGCCTGATCCGCATGACAGCCCTCGATGCCGATCGTTCGACGATTACCCAGGCCTACCTTTACGGGTTTCCGCTCGTGTTCAACCTCGATCAGGTCACGCGATACACGACGACCGGAGTCGGCGCCAACCCCGCCGCCCGGTTCAACACCTTCAGCCACGCTCGGACGCTCGCAGGGCCGGCCGATACGTTCGTCACGATCAACAACGACACGCTGTACTCGATGGCGCAGGTCGACCTCAGTGTCGGCCCGGTCGAGCTGCAGGTCCCTGACACTGCCGGCCGCTACTACGTCCTCCAGTTCGTCGACGCATGGACGAACAACTTCGCCTACGTCGGACATCGCGCGACCGGAACGGGCGCGGGGACGTTCCTCCTCGTTCCGCCGTCCTGGACCGGCGACGCCGGAGATACGGTCGTGAGCCGATTCCCGACGACGATCGCCTCGATAGTCGGACGCTGGGCAGTGAGCGGTGATCACGAGCTCCCCGAAGTACACGCACTCCAGGACGCCACGACGCTGACGCCGCGAGATCCTGATGCCGTTCCTGCAGGCCTCGCTGTCCCCGATCCCGACGTACCGGGGAGCGCGCTCTTCCTCGAGAAGCTCCGCGTCTGGTCGCAGCAGTTCCCACCCGCACAGCGTGATCGTCCGTTGCAGGACTCGCTTGCCTCTACGGGGATCGCCGTGCGGGGCGCATCACCCTATGCGTCGATGCCGCTCTCCGACGCCGCGCGCCTGGTCGGCGACATGGACGCCGCCAAGGAGACCCTCCATACGATCCTGACGCACGGCTCCAGCCCGGAGGAGAACGGGTGGAAGCTCACCTTCCACGCCTTCGACTACAACCTCGACTACTTCGAGGTCGGTGCCCTGGATGACGACCGCTTCAAGATGACCGACCCCGAACTACGAACCGCCGAACGCGCAGCTGCCGCGCTCGGCGGTCTATGGGGCAACCACCCGTACGAAGCGGCGTACATCATGACGTACGTCGACGACCGCGGAGATCAGCTCACCGGTGCCCGGACATACACGCTGCGTCTGGACCCCGAGCCGCCCGTGTCCGCCTTCTGGTCATTGACGATGTACTCAGTTCCGGAGTTCTACCTGGTGGAGAATCCCATCGCGCGGTACTCGATCGGCGACAGGACCGCGGGCCTGGTCCGCGATGCGGAAGGCGCTCTCACCATCACGATCAGCCATGCGCGACCCGAAGACGCGACGGCGGCGGCCAACTGGCTTCCCGCCCCGGCCGGAGACTTCCGGCCGGTGATGCGGATGTACGAGCCCGATCCCGCCGTTCTCGACCGCCGCTACACGGTCCCCGCGATCAATCGTGTGGAGGGGTGAGTCCGCGCACGCCCCTTAGGCTGTGCCGACACCGAACACGAGACCGAGCACGTACGTGATGGCGGCGGCGCCGAACCCGATCGCGAGCTGACGGAGGGCGCGGCGCAGGGGCGGGCCGCCCGAGAGGACGCCGACCATCGCGCCGGTGCTCAGCAGTGCGACACCGACCAGGACCAGGGCGACGATGATCGCGGCGGTGCCGTGGAGCCCGAAGATCCAGGGCAGGACCGGGATGATCGCGCCTGAGGCGAACAGCAGGAAGCTCGAGATCGCCGCCGTCCAATCGCTTCCGACGATCTCGTGATCGCCTCCAGCCTGGATGTTCACAGGCCCGGTCGCCGCACGGCTGACGCCCGCCTGCGCCGCCGCGACGATGCGTCGCGCGCGCGACAGCGATTCCTCCTGATCCATGCCACGCGCCCGATACACGAGCGCGAGTTCGTTCTCGTCGATGTCGAGGTCGCCGGCTGCAGCATGAGCGTCCTCATTCGCCTCTGTCGCGGCCAGCAGCTCGCGCTGCGAACGCACCGACACGAACTCCCCCGCCCCCATCGACAGCGCGCCGGCCAGGAGCCCGGCGATGCCGCTGAAGAGGACGAATCCGGAACTGACCCCGGTCGCACCGATGCCGAGCACCAGCGCGAGGTTGCTCACGAGACCGTCGTTGGCGCCGAAGACGGCGGCGCGGAACGACCCGGAGAGCCGCCTCCGCCCCCGCGCGGCGAGTCCGCGGACGACCTCGTAGTGCACCTTCTCGTCGGCGCGCATCGCCGGGGTCGCGTACTGCTCGGAATCGTAGGGCGAGCGCGCCTCGGCGCTCTGCGCGAGCGCGAGCACGAAGATGGACCCGAAGCGGCCCGCCATCCAACCGAGCAGCCGGGAGCGGAAGCCGGCGCGCGGCAACCGTGCGGGCTCGGCCCCGAGAAGGTCGAGCCAGTGCTGCTCGTGGCGGCGCTCGGCGTCGGCGAGCCTCAGGAGGATCTCCCGCTCCTCCCCCGTGCGGCGTGCCGCGAGCTTCTGATACACGGCGCCCTCGGCGCGTTCCTCGACGAGGTAGCGGGCCCATCGCTTGCGATCAGCAGGGGTCGGGTCGGCGGCAGCAGGCGCTGTCATGGATCCTCCAGGTGTCCGGTGCCCAATGCGAGGGCAACCGTTCAACGCTAGCCTCGGAGGCTCGACGCGACCGCGCTCAGACGCGGATTGACAGCATTTCGGGGATCCGAAGCACGGCCGCCGAACAAGGCCGACAGACGATCGCTCAGGAGCGTACGCGCTTGCGCAGGACCTCGATACGCGACTGCAGCTGTGTCACGGTCGCCTGCGCCACCGCCGGTCCGCCGCAGATACGTCGGAGCTCGGCATGCACCGCTCCGTGGGGCTCGCCTCTCTGCCGGGCATAGAGGCCCACCAGACTGTTCAGGAGCTGCCGCTGCTCCTTGAGGGTGCGATGGAGAGGCGGCGGAAGCGTCGTCGTCTCCGTCGGCCCGGTGGACGCCTCGCGCGCCTCTCTCAACCGGGACTGTCGCGACTGGCGCTGCATGAGCAGCTCGTGCACGTGCTCGGGTTCGAGAAGACCCGGGAAACCGATGAACTCCTCCTCCTCGGGGGTGCCGGGCTCAGCCAGCTGGCCGAACTCCTGGCCCTCGAAGACGACGCGGTCGAAGTGCGCGACCGAGGAGAGCGCCTGGTAGCTGAACTCCTGCGTCAGCGCATCCGAGGTCTCCTCTTCGCGGTTGGCGCTTTCGAGCAGGGAGTCGTCGAGTCCGTCTTCTTCTTTGGACTGCCGGTCGAGCGCATGGTCTCGCTGCTTGTCCATCTCGTTCGCCAGACCCATGAGCACGGGCACCTGTGGCAGGAACACGCTGGCGGCTTCGCCCCGACGACGGGCCCGCACGAATCGGCCGATCGCCTGGGCGAAGAAGAGTGGGGTGGACGACGACGTCGCGTACACACCGACCGCGAGTCGCGGTACGTCGACGCCCTCCGACACCATGCGGACCGCGACCATCCAGCGGGAGTCGTTCGCGCTGAACTTCTCGATCCGCTCGGAAGCGGTCGCGTCATCGGAGAGCACGATCGTCGGCTGCTGCCCCGTGATGCTGTGCAGGATCTTCGCGTACGCCCGTGCCACCGTCTGATCGGTGGCGAGTACGAGGCCACCGGCATCCGGCACATGATGGCGGATCTCGGTGAGGCGGCGATCTGCGGCCGACAGCACGGCCGGCATCCACTCGCCTTCGGGATCGAGCGCCGTGCGCCAGGCCTGGGACGTCACATCCTTCGTGTTGTCCTGCCCGAGGTGCGTCTCGAGTTCGTCGCCGGTGGTGGTGCGCCAGCGCATCTTGCCCGCGTACATGTGGAAGAGCACGGGACGCACGACCCCGTCGGCGAGGGCACGGCCGTAGCCGTAGTTGTAGTCGGTGCGCGAGACGCGTGCGCCGGATTCGTCGGGGTGGTACTCCACGAACGGGATCGGCGCTGTGTCGCTGCGGAACGGCGTTCCGGAGAGCAGCAGTCGGCGTTTCGCGGGGCCATAGGCGTCGCGGATGGCGTCGCCCCAGCTCAGCGCGTCCCCACCGTGATGGACCTCGTCGAGAACCACGAGTGTCTTGGCGTCTTCCGTCAGATGCCGATGCACGGACGACTTCGCAGCCACCTGCGCGTAGGTGACGACGGCACCGTGATAGTGACGTGCCGGCGCCCAGTCGCTGTTGCGGAATCGCGGGTCGAGCCGGATGTGCACGCGAGCCGCCGCATCCGCCCACTGTGTCTTGAGGTGCTCGGTCGGCGCCACCACGATGATGCGGTTCACTTCGCCGATGCGCATGAGCTCGACCGCGAGGGTGAGGGCGAAGGTGGTCTTGCCTGCACCGGGTGTCGCCGCGACGAGGAAGTCTCGCTGATCGGCTTCGAAGTACTGTTCCAGCGCCTCCTGTTGCCAGGCGCGCAGCTTGCTTGCGGTTCCCCAAGGGGCACGCTGGGGAAAGGACGGAGAGAGCATCGACTCCACGATAATCGGTGCTGCGGACACTGGCGCACGTGCCGCGCTTCTCGCGCGCGTCCCTCCCTCGGGCCGGCGCGTGCGAGTAGGCTCGGTCACTGCGCTGCGGCCACCGCCGCCTCGGCAGACGTTCGCGAAGGAGAGCTGGATGACCGACCAGGATTCGACTCGGACCCCGTACATCCCCAACGAGACCGCACACCCGTGGCGCCGTTTCGTCGCCACCGGAGACTCGTTCACGGAGGGCATCGGAGACCCGGATCCGGCGCACCCCGGCAGCCACCGCGGCTGGGCCGATCGGGTGGCAGAGGTGCTCGCCGCCCAGGTGGACGACTTCGCCTACGCGAATCTCGCCGTCCGCGGGAAGCTCATCGCGCAGATCGTCGCCGAGCAGATCGAACCGGCCGTCGCGCTGCGTCCCGACCTCGTCTCGATCTGTGCCGGGGGCAACGATGTGATCCGCCCGGGCACCGACCCCGACGCCATCGCGAGTCAGCTCGAGGATGCCGTGGCGCGGCTGTCATCGACGGGAGCGGCCGTCCTCCTGTTCACGGGCATCGACACCGGTTTCACGCCGGTTTTCCGCGCCTTCCGCGGCAAGGTGGCCATCTACAACGAGAACATCCGCGCGATCGCCGAGCGCCACGACTGCATCGTCGCGGACCAGTGGGCGCTCAAGGTCGTGCAGGACATGCGGTTCTTCGACGACGACCGGTTGCACTACAACGCGCTCGGCCACCACGAGGTCGCACGCATGGCGCTCCGTGCCCTGAACGTCCCGAACGACCTCGAGGCCATGCAGCCCGAGCCGTACCCGCTGCGGACCTGGCGCGAGGCCCGATCCGAAGACCTCGGGTGGGCGCGCGAGCACCTGATGCCCTGGGTGCTTCGTCGACTGCGGCACCAGTCGTCGGGCGACAACCTGGCCGCGAAGCGCCCTGAGCCCTCGCCGATCATCCTTCCGCCGCGGGACTGACCTGGGGTCAGCCCTTCACCGCCCACAGCGCCACGGCTGCTGCAGAGGCGACGTTGAGAGAGTCGACACCACCGGACATCGGAATCGTGACGACGGTGTCGGCACTGTCGATCACCGTGCGGGAGAGACCGTCGCCCTCCGAGCCCATGACGAGGGCGACGCGCTCGGGGCGGTCGGCGACGTAGGCGTCGAGTGTCACCGCATCGTCGCGCAGAGCCAGCGCTGCGATGTCGAAATGCGCGGCATGGAGGTCTTCGACGGCTGTATCCCAATCGGTGATCCGCGTCCACGGGACCTGGAAGACCGTCCCCATGCTTACGCGCACGCTGCGTCGGTACAGCGGGTCCGCTCCCCCGGGCGACACCAGCACGGCGTCTGCCCCGAGACCGGCTGCCGCACGGAACGCGGCACCGACGTTCGTGTGATCGCCGATGTTCTCGAGGATGAGCACGACGAAGGCGCCGTCGATCACGTCTCGAACCGTCGGCAGCTCCGGGCGGTGCATCGACGCGATCGTTCCACGGTGCACGGCGAAACCGGTCACCGATTCCGCCACATCGTCCGGGACGACGTACACGGGCACGTCGAGATCGCCAACGATTCCACGGATGTCCTCCACGCGGCGCTCCTGCACCAGCACAGAGCGCGGACGATGCCCGGCTGCCACCGCACGGGCGATGACCTTCGTCGACTCCGCGATGTACAGCCCGCCCACCGGTTCACGGATGGTGCGCAGCGCCGTGTCGGTGAGCCCGCGGTAGTCGTCGAGGCGCGGATCGTCGGCATCGGTCACAGGCACCAGTCGCATGCGTCCCACTCTGCCACTGCTCGCACCCCCGCTCCGACGCACCGTGCGCCGTCGACGAGCTGCTCGCTGAGTCCGTCGCATCTCGCCACGCCGTAGACTCGCTCGAGGAGGTCCTGTGAGCGTCTCGAACACCGCCGAGCTGTCGGCCGCCATCGCCTACGCCGCCGAGCTGCTGCGGGACAGGCGCATCGCCCTCTTGACAGGCGCCGGCATCTCCACTGACTCGGGAATACCCGCGTACCGCGGAGAGGGCGCCAGAACCCGCAGCGACCCGATGACGATCCAGACCTACTTGGGCGACGAGGCGGCACGACGACGCTATTGGGTCGGCGGCCACCTCGGCTGGCGTGCTTTCGCGCGTGCAGAACCCAACGCCGGTCACCTCGCGGTCGCACAGCTCGAGGCTGCCGGGAACGTCTCGGGCGTCATCACCCAGAACGTCGACGGACTCCATCTGCGCGCCGGGAGTTCGCACGTGATCGAGGTGCACGGCACGATGCGTCGCGTCTTCTGCCTGCAGTGCGGCCAGGTCTTCGATCGCCGTGACATCGCGGTGCAGATCGAGGAGCGAAACCCCTGGATCACCGTCCCGGAGAACGTGGCGCTCGCCCCCGACGGCGATGTGCTTCCCGAGTCCACCGAGGGCTTCATCGTCCCGGTGTGCACGGTGTGCGGCGGGATGCTGAAACCCGATGTCGTCTTCTTCGGAGAGTATGTCCCGCTGGACCGCTTCCGTGCGGCAGAGTCGCTGCTTCGCTCCAGCTCCGCCCTCATCGTCGCCGGCTCCTCGCTCGTCGTGAACTCCGGCGTGCGGCTGGTCGAGCGGGCCCGACGCCGCAACATCCCTCTGATCATCGTCAACCGCGAGCCGACGCGTGCGGATGCCTGGGCCGATGTCACCATCGCCGCAGGCACCAGCGACGTGCTCCCCGCACTCCAGGAACTTCTCTCGTGACCCACCTCACCCTCATCCGCCATGGCCAGACCGATTGGAACCTCGCTCGACGAATCCAGGGTTCGACCGACATCCCGCTGAACGAGACCGGGCGAGAAGACGCGCGGAGGGCAGCCGAGACCCTCGCCGCCAGCACGCATCACGCGGTGTACACCAGTCCGCTGCTGCGCGCCAAGGAGACGGCCGAGATCATCGCCGACAGGCTCGGACTCGAGGTGGTCGGTGTCATTCCCGACATCCGGGAGCGCGAGTTCGGCGACGGCGAAGGCATGCTCGTCGAGGACTACATCTCGACGTACGGCGACTGGCACGCCGAGGTTCCGGGCGCGGAGTCCTTGGAGCAGGTCGGCGAGCGTGCCATCGCTGCGCTCCACGCGATCGCCCGTGAAGCGCGGCGCCGCTCGGCCCCGCAAGCGGAATCGGTGCTCGTGGTGGCACACGGCGGCGTCATCCGCGCTGTGATCGATCATGTCTCCGGCGGGACGCTTCCCCGCGACGGGGAGGTCCTGCGCAACGGGTCCGCACACCGCTTCGTGGCGGCACCGGGTTACCGT
>NZ_JBLVOH010000009.1:13407-14023 GCF_053543675.1 Microbacterium umsixpiens | reverse complement strand
AGGAGTCGAAGGTCCTCTGATCAGCTGACGCGGGTGACGACCGATCGCGCGTGCCGAAGCACCGGTTCGTCGATCATCCGTCCCTCGAAGCGGAACACGCCGCGTTCCGTGGCCGCAGCCGCGAGCACCGCCCGCGCCCAGGTCACCGCACCGTCGTCCGGCCGATACGCGGCCCTGATCGCCGACACCTGGTTCGGATGGATGCAGGCCGTGGCTTGGAACCCCGAGGCGGCGGCGTCCATCGCCTCGCGCTGCAGCCCCTCGGCGTCGTCGATGTCGATGTGCACGGCGTCGATGGCCGCTTTGCCGTGCGCGCCGGACTCGAGGAGGACACGAGCACGGGCGTACCGGGCGATATCGCGATAGCCACCCTCCGTATTCCGTGACGAGGTTCCGCCGAGAGAGGCCACGAGATCCTCTGCACCCCACATCATCGCGGTCACCAGGGGGTGCGCGGCGATCCGGTCGGCCGCATGGATGCCGCGCGCGGTCTCGCACAGCGCGATCAGCGAGTACCGCTGGTCGAACGCATCGAGGCTCTCGGCGCTCTCCGTCTTCGCTACCATCACCGTACGGAAGTCCGTCTCGGCGAGTGCGTCGAGGTCGGCCGTGAACG
>NZ_JBLVOH010000009.1:0-13387 GCF_053543675.1 Microbacterium umsixpiens | reverse complement strand
GGTGCCCGGAGCGTTCACGCGCACGATAACCCGCTCGGCGTCGATGTCCGCATCGATCACGTTCCGGCGCGCCACGGCCTTCGCCTCCGGGAGTACGGCATCTTCGAGGTCGAGGATGATCGCGTCCGCCCGGTCCTGAGCCTTGCGGAAGCGCTCCGGACGGTCCGCGGGGCAGAACAGCAGGGCCGGTCCGAGTTCGAAAGTCACTTCGCGACTCCTTCCGGGAGGCAGTGGACGAGAACCGACCTCACTGCGGTCGCCACGACCGTCTCGTCCTGATTGCGTCCGGTGTGGGCGATCTTCACGATGCCCTGACCCGGGCGTGAGGACGACAGCCGTTTGTCGACGATGACGCTCTCGGTATAGAGGGTGTCACCGGCGAACAGCGGGTGCGGGAAGACGATGTCGCCGAACCCGAGCTGTGCGACCAGCGTGCCCTGCGTCAGCTGCGCGACCGAGGCGCCGACCATCGTCGACAGCGTCCACATCGAATTCATGAGCCGCGCACGGAACGGGTCCTGCGCATCGGCGAACGCCGCATCGAGGTGCAGCGCCTGCGTGTTCATGGTGAGTGTCGTGAACAGCACGTTGTCGGCCTCGGTCGCCGTGCGGCCGGGGCGGTGCAGGTAGCGGGCGTCGAGCACGAACTCCTCGTAGTACAAACCCCTCTGAAGGATGTCGTGCGTGGTCACTTCGACTCCGTTCGTCGCTCAGTACGGCGCATGGGGCCACGCTACCCGGCGAGTCCGAGTCCGCGCGCGATGACGAGGAGCTGCACCTCGGTCGTCCCTTCGCCGATCTCGAGGATCTTCGAGTCGCGGTAGTGGCGAGCGACCGGGAATTCGTTCATGAACCCGTTTCCCCCGAAGATCTGGGTGGCGTCCCTCGCGTTGTCCATCGCGGCCTCCCCGCCCACGAGCTTGGCGATCGCTGCGGCCTCCGCGAACGGCTTCCCCGCATCCCGCAGTCGCGCCGCGTGATGCCAGGCGAGCCGCGCGGTGTGAACGCGCGCCCGCATACGGGCCAGGGTGAACTGAGCATTCTGGCGTGTGCTCAGCGCTGCGCCGAAGATCGTCCGGCTCTTCGCATATTCGACCGCCGCCTCCAGACACCCCTCGGCCGCGCCGGTGGAGAGGGCGGCGATCGCGATGCGACCCTCGTCGAGGATGCTGAGGAAGCTCCGGAAGCCGCTCCCCCGCTCCCCCAGCAGGTTCGTCGCCGGAACCCGCGCTCCGTCGAACGTCAACGGGTGGGTGTCCGAGGCGTTCCACCCGACCTTGTCGTAAGGAGCTTCGACCGTGAACCCGGGAGTGCCGTTCGGGACGATGATCGTGGAGATCTCCTTGCGCCCGTTCTCGTTCCCGGTCACCGCAGTGACCGTGACGAAGCGGGTGATCGGAGTTCCCGAGTTGGTGATGAACTGCTTGGAGCCGTCGATGACCCACTCATCGCCCTCCACGCGCGCGGTCGTCCTGGTCGCGCCAGCGTCGCTTCCGGCTTCCGGCTCGGTCAGGCCGAAGCCCGCCAGCGCGCGCCCCGCGAGCAGATCGGGAAGCAGCTCCTGCCGCTGTTCCTCGGTGCCGAAGCGGTAGATCGGCATGGCACCGAGGCTCACTCCTGCTTCGAGTGTGATCGCGATCGACTGGTCCACCCGCCCCAGGGCCTCGATCGCGATGCCCAGCGCCATGTAATCACCGCCCTGACCTCCGTACTGCTCGGGGAACGGCAGGCCGAACAGGCCGAGGTCACCCATCTGCGAGACGACCTCCATCGACAGCGTGTGCGTGCGGTCGGCCTCGTACGACTGCGGTGCGACCACCGTCTCGGCGAATTCGCGCACCATCGCGGCGAGCTCGCGCTCCTCCTCTGACAGGTCTTCCATGTTCAGCTCTCCTCTGTCGTCACGCGGGCGACCGGTTGGTCGCGCCGCACCTGATCGCCCACCGCGACCAGCAGATGCACCACACCGTCGTGGGGTGCGAGCACCTGGTGCTCCATCTTCATCGCCTCGATCGCGACGAGCGGGTCGCCGGCCGACACCGGATCCCCGTTCGCGACGAGCACGGCCACGACGCTGCCCGGCATGGGCGCGCGCCCCTCGGGCTCGGTCGCTGCCGCCCCTGACTCGCGCTGAGCGAGACGGTGGAGCATCCTGCGCCGCCTGTCGAGCGGACGCAGACGCACCGTGCGGCCGCTCTCGGACACCCAGACCGCGCCATCTCCGTCCATCGCCGCGTGCACCGCCCCGTTCGGGGCGGATACGTCCGCTGCACCGAGTTCAACCACTTCGTCCTCATCCGTGAGGGCCGCGAACGTCGCATCCGGCAGGGCCGCGGCACCCAACCGCCACCCCGGACGATCCCGCCAGAGCGCGCTCGTCCGCAGCGGTTCGCCTGCTCCGGTCGCCGACATCTTCCTCGCCGCAGCCAGCTGAGCGGGAGACGGGCGCTCCGCTTTCCAGGGCAGCAGCGTCTCGATGAGCCCGGTGTCGAGATCGCCCGCGACCACACGCTCGTGACGGCAGAGGGTCCGCAGGAAGGCCACGTTGGTGTCGACCCCGAGCACCACCATGCGTGCGAGAGCCTCATCGAGCCGTGCCAGGGCGGCTCCACGATCGTCAGCGAACGCGATCACTTTCGCGATCATGGGGTCGTAGAACCCGGTCACCTCACTCCCCGTCTCGACGGCGGAATCCACGCGCACGCCGGGCGGCGGATCGAACAGGAGGATCGTGCCCGTCGAGGGCAGGAAACCGCGCTCGGGGGACTCCGCATACACACGCGCTTCGACGGCGTGCCCTCGCAGTCGCGGCGTGACGTCCAGCGGAAGCCCGTCGGCCGCACGGAGTTGAAGCGCCACCAGGTCCAGACCGGTGACCTCTTCGGTGACGGGATGTTCCACCTGAAGGCGTGTGTTCATCTCGATGAAGAAGGCCTCGTCCGGCGCGTCGGCGTCGATGAGGAACTCGACCGTGCCCGCGCCGACGTACTGGACGCTCTCCGCCGCCAGCACGGCCGCCGAGAGCAGACGCTCCCTCGTATGTGCGGGGATGCCCGCCGACGGTGCCTCCTCGATGACCTTCTGATGACGACGCTGCAGCGTGCACTCGCGCTCGCCGAGGGCGATGACCGTTCCGTGGGCATCGCCGAAGACCTGCACCTCGATGTGCCGTGGGCGACGGATCAGGCGCTCCAGGATGAGCGAGTCATCTCCGAAGGCGGCTGACGCGACCCGACGAGCCGAGGCGAGCGCTCCGCGCAGCCCCGCAGCGTCGGAGACGACCTCCATGCCCTTTCCTCCGCCACCTGCACTGGGCTTGACCAGCAGCGGGTAGCCGACGTTCTCCGCCTCCTCGGCGATCTCGAGGTCGGAGAGGCCTTTGGCGTCGAAGCCCGGAACGACAGGCACGCCGTAGCGCAGCACATGCTCGCGGGCGCGGGCCTTGTCTCCCATGATCTGCAGAGCGTCGACGGAGGGGCCGATGAAGACGACGCCGCTCTCGGCGCAGGCCTCGGCGAGACCGACACTCTCGGAGAGGAACCCGTAGCCGGGATGGATCGCCTGTGCACCGGTGCTGCGGGCCGCGGCGATCACCGCATCGATGTCGAGGTAGGACTCGACGGCGGGCGCGGGACCGATCCGCACCGCCAGATCCGCTTCGCGTACGTGGGGCGCGGACGCATCCGCATCGCTGTACACGGCGACGCTGCGGATTCCGAGGGTACGGAGGGTACGGATCACCCGACGGGCGATCTCGCCACGGTTGGCGACGAGCACGGTGTGGAAGGAAACGGTCGATGATGACATGGCACTCACATCCGGAAGACGCCGAAGCGCGGTTCGGGCAGCGGACTGAGGGCGATCACGTCGAGCGCGAGCCCCAGCAGATCGCGGGTCTGCGCGGGATCGACTATGCCGTCGTCCCACAGCCGTGCTGTCGCGTAGTAGGGCTCCCCCTGGCGCTCGTACTGCTCACGGATCGGCGCTTCGAACTCGCCGCGCTCCTCGGCGCTCCACGACTCGCCTCGAGCGGACAGCTGATCCTCCTTCACCGTGGCGAGCACTGATGCGGCCTGCGTTCCGCCCATCACAGAGATGCGGCTCGCAGGCCAGGTCCAGAGGAACCGCGGTGAGTACGCCCGTCCGCACATCGAGTAGTTGCCCGCCCCGAACGAACCACCGATGATGACGGTGAGTTTCGGCACCCTCGTACTCGCCACGGCCGTGACCATCTTCGCGCCGTCCTTGGCGATGCCGCCTGCCTCGGCATCGGAGCCCACCATGAACCCCGTGATGTTCTGCAGGAACAGCAGTGGTATCCCCCGTTGATCGCACAGTTCGATGAAGTGCGCTCCCTTGAGTGCGGATTCGCTGAACAGCACGCCGTTGTTCGCCACGATACCCACCGGATGCCCATGGAGTCGGGCGAACCCTGTGACCAGGGTCGTGCCGTACTCGGGCTTGAACTCGAGGAACGTGTCGCCGTCGACGAGGCGCGAGATGACCTCACGCACGTCGTACGCGGCGTTCACGTCGACGGGAACGGCGTCGTACAGGCTTGACGGCTCGGCGGGCGGACGGCCGCTCAGGACCTCCCAGGCGGGTGCCGCGGGCGGCGGAAGAGTGGCCACGATGTCGCGCAGGATCTCGAGCGCGTGCTCGTCGTCCTCCGCGAGATGGTCGACGACACCGCTACGCCGTGCGTGCAGCTCGCCCCCGCCGAGTTCTTCGGCGGTCACGACCTCGCCGATCGCTGCTTTCACCAGCGGTGGCCCGCCGAGGAAGATCGTTCCCTGACCGCGCACGATGACCGTCTCGTCGCTCATCGCGGGCACGTACGCGCCGCCGGCGGTGCAGGATCCGAGTACCGCCGCCAGCTGCGGGATCCCCTCGGCCGACATCCGCGCCTGATTGAAGAAGATCCGCCCGAAATGCTCGCGATCGGGGAACACCTCGTCCTGCTTCGGGAGGAATGCGCCTCCCGAATCGACCAGGTACAGACACGGCAGCTTGTTCTCGAAAGCGATCTCCTGTGCGCGCAGGTGCTTCTTGACCGTGAGCGGGAAGTATGTGCCGCCCTTGACCGTCGCGTCATTGCAGATCACCATGACGTGGCGCCCGTGCACGAGGCCGATACCGGCGATGACTCCGGCACCGGGAGCCTCGCCTCCGTACAGACCATCGGCGGCGAGCGGGGCGACCTCGAGAAACGGGCTGCCCTCGTCGAGCACTCGCGCGACGCGATCTCGGGGCAACAGCTTGCCCCGAGACACATGGCGTTCACGGGATGCGGTCGGTCCCCCGCGCGCGGCTGCCATGAGGCGCTCGCGCAGCTCCTGCGCCAGGGACTCCTGCGTTGCGGGCATCGTGATGTCCTCCTCGACTCACGTCCGCGCGGGCGACGCCCTGGCGCGGTGCAGGCATATTCGGTTAGTGTGCACTAACCCGTTGATTCAGGTTAGCGAGGATTAACTGAGATGACAAGCCCGGTCACCGCCCGAGACCGCGCAAAGGCCGAACGGTCTGATGCGATCCTGCACGCCGCCGCGCGCCTCTTCGCCGCGCGCGGATACAGCGGCGTGAGCCTGGAAGACATCGGCGCCGCCGTCGGCGTGTCCGGCCCGGCTGTCTACCGACACTTCGCCGGCAAGCAGGCATTGCTCGGCGCGGTTCTCGTCAAAGTCAGCGAGGACTTGATCAACGGCGGGCGGCGGGTGGCGGAGAACACCCCGAGCCCGGATGAGCGGATGCACGGGCTGATCACCTTCCATGTCGATTTCGCCCTCGGGAACGCCGAGGTGATCCAGGTGCAGGACCGCGACGTCGCCCACCTGTCCGAAGCGGATCGGGCAGCCGTCCGTCGGCTGCAACGCGCGTACATCGACCTCTGGATGGACGCACTCGCGCCGCTGCACACCGCGGGCGCCGGCGGAGCGGACCAGGAAGAGCTCCGCCTTCGAGTCCAAGCCTGCTTCGGCCTCATCAATTCCACGCCGCACAGCACGCGTGCGGCAGCACGGCGCCACTCCGCCACCGCGACCGTGCTGGTCGCGATGGCGGACGCCGCACTTCGCGCGACTATCTGAGAAGCATCGCCCGGCCCGGCTCCTCGAGGATGTCCGCGACGTCCTTGAGGAACCGCGCGCCTTCCGCGCCGTCGACGAGCCTGTGGTCGAACGAGAGGCTGAGCGTCATCACCTGACGGAGGGCGATCTCTCCGCGGAACTCCCAGGGCTGACGACGCACGGCGCCGACCGCGAGAATCCCGGACTGGCCGGGCGGAAGGATGGGTGTGCCGGCATCGACGCCGAACACCCCGATGTTCGAGATCGAGAAGGTGCCTCCGGCCAGCTCCGCCGGCGAGGTCTTCCCCGAACGCGCGACCTCGGCGAGAGCTCTCACCGCGCCCGCGAGTTCCACCAGAGTCAGCCGCTCCGCGTCGCGGATCATCGGCACGATGAGCCCGCGATCTGTCGCGGCCGCGATCCCCAGGTCGACGTAGTGGTGCTGGACGATCTCTCCGGCAGCCTCGTCCCACCGGGAGTTGAGTCCGGGGGTGCGTCCGAGCGCGAGGCACACGGCCTTCGCCACCACTGCGAGTGGTCCGATCCGATGCTCGCTGAGTGAGCGATCGTCTCGAAGGCTCGCAAGGAGGTCCATGGTCGCCGTCACGTCCACCGTGTGGAAGACGGTCACGTGAGGTGCCGTGAAAGCGCTCTGGACCATCGCCGCGGCCGTGTGCTTGCGGACTCCGCGAATCGGTACGCGGGTCTCACGCGCCCCGTCGCCGGGAGCACCGGGGGTGAGCGGCGACGACGGGGCGGCGACGGGGACGTCAGCCGTGGCCTGACTGCGCACTCCTACCCTTTCGGCGTAGGCGTCGACGTCAGCGCGAGTGATCACCCGGTCTCCGATCTCTGCGGCCACCAGCACCAGGTCGATCCCGAGACGCTTCGCGTGTGCGCGGACCGGAGGCGTCGAGCGCGGCCGCTCCACCACGGAGTCGACCGCGGACGATGGCGTGGCGTCGTGCGGCGCAGCCTCGAGCACCGCTGTGTCGACAACCGCCGGCACCGCTCCGCTGCGACGTGCGCGACGGGCCGGTCGTCCGGTCGCGGTGGGGGCAGCGCCGTATCCGACGAGGTTCGGCTGAGCCTTCTCGGCCGCCTCCGGCATCGGCGCGGATGTGGTCTCCTCTTCACCGACGACCTCGAAGTCGATCAGTGCCGCCCCGACGGCGACCGTCTCGCCTGCTTCCGCGTGGAGGGTTGCCACCGTGCCTTCGTACGGCGACGGCAACTCGACCACGGCCTTCGCGGTCTCCACCTCGGCCAGTGTCTGGTTGAGCGCGACCGAGTCCCCCGGGCCGACCAGCCATTGCACGACCTCGGCCTCGGCCAGCCCTTCTCCGAGGTCCGGAAGACGGAATTCCGCGATCATGCTTCTGCTCCCGTCAGGCTGTTCGGCCGATCCAGTACCCGATCGACGGCGTCCAGCAGCCGGTCGAGATCAGGAAGGTGATACTTCTCGAGCTTCGCCGGCGGGTACGGCACGTCGTGGCCGGTCACCCGCAGCGGTGCCGACTCCAGATACTCGAAGCAGCGCTCCGTGATGCTCGCGATCACCTCGGCCGCGACACCGGCTTCACGAGATGCCTCGTGTGCGACCACGACCCGTCCGGTCTTCCGTACCGACGCGGCGACCGAGTCGTAGTCGACGGGCGAGAGCGAGCGCAGATCGATGACCTCCAGGGATGTCCCTTCGTCCTCCGCGGCTTCCGCGGCCTGCAGGGCGGTGGAGACCATCGCCCCATAGGTGATCAGCGTCGCATCCGTCCCTGCCCGCACGACGCGCGCCAGTCCCATCGGCGGCGCGTCCGCGAGGGGAGCTTCGAGGTCGACGTCCCCCTTGTGGTGGTAGAGCCGCTTCGGCTCGAAGAAGACCACAGGATCATCCGACGCGATCGCCTGACGCAGGCTCCGGTATGCGTCTTCGGGGTTCGACACCGCGATCACGCGGATGCCTGCCGTATGCACGAAATACGCCTCGGGCGACTCCGAGTGATGTTCCGCCGCGCCGATGCCTCCTGCCCAGGGGATCCGGATCGTGATGGGCATCTTGACCCGGCCCTGTGTGCGGTAGTGGAGCTTCGCGACCTGGGCGACGATCTGGTCGAAGGCGGGATACACGAAGCCGTCGAACTGGATCTCGACGACAGGACGATAACCGCGGAAGGCGAGGCCCACGGCTGTGCCGACGATGCCGGACTCGGCGAGCGGAGTGTCGATCACTCTCGCTGCTCCGAACTCGTCGAGAAGCCCGTCGGTGATGCGGAAGACACCACCGAGCTTGCCGATGTCCTCGCCCAGGAGCACGACCTTGTCATCGTCGCGCATGGCCTGCCGCAGGCCGGCGCCGAGCGCCTTTCCGAGAGTGAGCTCGGTCATGTTCACGCCTCGCTCTCGAAGGAGGCGAGGTACGCCGCATACTCGCCGCGCTGACGCTCGAGGCCCGTGTGGGGTTCGGCGTAGACGCCGTCGAAGACCGCGAGCGGCGGACGCGTGACCATTCCGAGGCACGCAGCACGCATCTCCTTCGCGACCGCGTCGGCGGCGGCCTGAGTCTCGGCGACGTGCTCGTCGGTGAGGTCACCGCTGGCACGGAGGTGCGCCTCCAGTCGTGCGATCGGATCGCGTCGTCGCCAGGACTCGAGCTCCTCCGCGTCGCGGTAGCGCGTCGGGTCGTCCGCCGTGGTGTGCGGCCCCATGCGATAGGTCACGGCTTCGATGTAGGCGGGGCCCTTGCCGGAGCGTGCATGCTGCAACGCCCAGCGCATGGCGGCCATGCATGCGAGCACGTCGTTCCCGTCGACACGGAGGCTCGGGATGCCGAATCCCGGAGCCCGACCCGCGATCGGGAACTGCGATTGCACGGCGACCGGCTCGGAGATCGCCCAATGGTTGTTCTGGCACACGAAGACCACCGGCGCCTGGTACGACGCCGCGAAGATCATCGCCTCGTTGACGTCGCCCTGGCTGGTCGCTCCGTCGCCGAAATAGGTCACCGCGACTTCGTCCGCACCGTCGCGCTGGATGCCCAGGGCGTATCCCACCGCGTGCAGCGTCTGTGCGCCGATGATGATCTGCAGAGGCGCGACGCCCAGCGCTGCAGGGTCGTAGGCCGCGCCCTCTTCTCCTCGCCACATGCGCACGTAGTCGCCGGGCTGGGCGCCGCGTGCGTAGATGACCCCGGTCTCCCGGTAGCTGGGGAACACGTAGTCCTCAGGAGCGAGTGCCCGCGCGGTCCCGATCTGCGTCGCCTCCTGCCCCTGGCACGGCGCCCAGAGGCCCAGCTGTCCCTGGCGTTGCAACGCGACGCCCTCGGCATCGATGCGGCGCAGGATGATCATGTCGCGCAGCAGCGACCGCAGCTGCGTAGCATCCACGTCGGCGACGAAGGGATCCAGTCGAGGATTCGACACACGGCTCCCGTCAGGAGCCAGGATGCGTTCGGAGAGTTCGAGATCCTGGGCGGTGTCTGCGATGGGGGTGATCTGCGGTGACATCGTCGTCCTCCTCGTCGGCGGCCCTCGTGAGGCTCCGCGCGTTGACGCCGGCGTCATCACCGGCATGCTCTGAGGGTACGTCCGCTGAACACCTCGCTCAAGCATTCTTGTGAGGCTTGAGCATGTTGCTCAATTTGACGCCAAGTCCGACTGCTAGGGTTTGGCACTATGTCAGGACTCGACCGCATCGATCTCGAGCTTCTCGCCGCCCTCGCCGATGATCCGAGGATCACCATCGTCGCGCTGGCGGAGAATCTCGGTCTGTCCCGCAACACGATCCAGGCGCGGATGACACGCCTCGAGCAGAGCGGCATCTTCCTCTCCTACGAGCGATCGTTCTCGCCGGACGTCCTGGGCTTCCCCCTGCAGGCGTTCGTGAGCATCGGCGTACGCCAGACCGAACTGCCGCGTATCATCAACGAACTCGCGCGGATCCCAGAAGTCGTACAGGCGCACGGCTTGAGCGGCTCGATCGACCTGCTCGCTCGTGTCGCGTGCAGGGACGCACGCCACCTCTTCGACACCGACGCCCGCATCCTCTCGATCGAAGGCGTCGAGCGCACGGAGACCTCGCTCGCGATGGGCGAGGTCATCCCGTTCCGGGTCGCAGGCCTTATCGGCCTCGCCCGACGGGAATCCTGAGGAACCGACGAACGGCGCCCGCCGCCTCCGCCGGCGTCTCGTAGTGGATGAGATGCCCCACGTCGGCGATCTCCACGAGTGTCGCGTCGGGGAACAGCGCCGCCAGCCTGCGTTCTGCTTCGATCGGGGTGATGTCGTCACGCTCTGCAGCGACGAGCAGGGTCGGAACATCGATCTCGCGAGCGAATTCGCGGACGTCGTGAGAGACGCTCGCGATGAAGGCGTCACGGAGCACATCCCGGTCCGAGAATCGCGAGAAATATGTGTCGTGCTGGTCGTGGATGAAACGACGGAGCGCGGGATCCCTGGTCTTGGCCATCGTGATGCTCATCACGCGGACGATGATGCGGTTGCGCAGCAGCGCGGTTCCGAGCCTCTCCGGAAGTCGGGCACCGAGAGCGTAGTAGAAAACGGCCAAGCGCGTCATGAGACCCTTCGGTCCCTCCAGCGCCGGAGCCCCGATCGGGTTCAGCAGGATCAGGCGCGGAGTCCGCAGCCCCCGGGCGACCGCCGCCGCCGTCACGATGGATCCGAAGGAGTGCCCCAGGATGATGGCGCCGGGGGCGACCGCTGCTGCGAAGTCGTCAAGCCAACCGGCATACTCGTCCAGGTCGTGTCTGCGCCCGGGCAGAGGCGCTGATTCCCCGAACCCGGGAAGATCAGGCGCGACCACACGCACCTCGGGGAGGTACGCCAACACTGGTTCGAGCCCGTGATGATCACCGCGGAAGCCGTGCACAGCGATCACCGTCGTCTCCGCCTTCTCAGGCCCGTAGACCCAGTACGCCGTGATCGCTCCACGCACCTGTACCTCGTGGCGCTGCACGGGGAGTCGATGAAGGCGGTCCGCATAGGGGGAAGGCACGGTCATGCTCCGAGTCTACGAGTCGCCGTGCGCCTTCCCCTGGATGTCTGCGCCCGCGCATAGCGTGAAGGCATGCCATCCGGTCCCCCGCTCCCTGCGTGGCTCACCCGTGTCGGGGTGTTCGATCTGGAGACGACCGGGGTCGATGTCGAGTCCGATCGGGTGGTCACCGCGTACGTCGGTGTCCTCGATGCCGCAGGACGCGAGATCGCCGCCCGCTCCTGGCTCGCCGATCCGGGCATCCCGATCCCGGATGGCGCCACTGCGGTGCACGGCATCACCACGGAACACGCGCGGGCGGAGGGGCGACCGTCGCCCGAAGTCGTCGCTGAGGTCACGGCGGCCCTACGGTCGCTGCTGGAGCAGAATGTGCCGGTGGTCGCGTACAACGCCGCGTACGACTTCTCGCTGCTCGCGCACGAGGCCGCCCGACATGGAATCGTCCCTCTGACCGCCCCTTCCCCCGTCATCGACCCTCTGGTGATCGACAAGGCGTACGACCGATACCGCCGCGGGCGACGCACGCTCGAAGTGGTCGCCGCCCACTACGCGGTCGTGCTCGACGGCGCGCATGAGGCGTCCGCGGATGCGATCGCCGCCGGTCGTGTGGCGCAAGCCCTCGCTCGTCGCTTCTCCCTCCCCGAGACCCCGGCAGAGCTGCACACGAATCAGATCGGCTGGGCACGCTCGCAGGCGGCCAGCCTCACGGAGTACTTCGTGAGCATCGGCCGACTCGATCCGGAGGAATCGATCGACGGCAGCTGGCCCGTGCGATCGGCTCGAACCGCCGCCCGGTGACGGAGCCGAAAAGCTGCCGATCAGCTGATGCGCGGCCGGTCGACACACTGGGCTACGCTCCTGTCAGGCACCGCCGAGTGGGATCGCGGTGCGAGGAACAAGGAGCACCCATGCAGTTCACGTCCACCGACATCGAGCAGGTCGAGTCCACGTGGCAGCAGTTCGTTCCCTCTGCAGCGCTTCAGGATGCAGACCCTCGGCGCTTCCGGTTCGACTGGCGGTCCGAAGAGCTTCGCAGCGTCACGCTCGTCAACTACCGACTAGCGGCGCAGGTGCATTCGACGGCCGAGCCACTCGACCAGATCCTCGTGTGCCGTGTCGACGCTCCGGATGCTCGGGTCTGGTCCGCGCGCCACAGCCTCACTCCGGGCGCACCGTGGATCTCCGACGGCACCCGAGTGGAGGCGAAGTGGGACCGATCGGCCGACGTCCGCGCCCTCGTCTTCGACCGACCCGCAGCCGAAGAGCGGGCACGACAGTTGACCGGCGATGACGGCCTGAAGTTGCGCACGACCGGGCTCGCGCCGCACTCGGCCGCCGACGCGCGGCGCTGGGAGACGATGTTCGCGTATGTCGACCAGGCACTCGCCCTCTCGGGCTCCGACCCGCTGATCGCCGCCGAACTCGAACGCCATGCCCTGATGATGACCCTCTCCGCGTTCCCCACGAGCTTCACAGAGGCTCTGCGCCGCCCCGCCCAGCGGGCGGGAGCTCCGGTGGCGGTCCGCCGGGCGCTTGCCTACATCGACGAGAACGCGCACCTGCCGATCACGATCGACGATGTCGCAGCTGCCGCCTACATCTCCACGAGAGGGCTCCAGTACGCGTTCCGGCGAGCTCTCGACATCACTCCCACCGAGGCCCTCCGCCGGGCACGACTCGAGGGCGCCCGCAGCGACCTCCAGCACGGCAACGGGCGCTCGGTCGGCGATGTCGCGCGCCGCTGGGGTTTCAGCCACTCGTCACGCTTCGCCACTGCATACCAGCAGGCCTTCGGCACACCGCCGTCGCTGATCCCGGGGTGACACCCGGCGAAGAGTCTGTTCGCATTCTGCGGCGGGTCGCGACGCCGGCACGGTGCGAGCTGAAGTCCTTGGCTAGAGTTCGAGTACCCGGACTCCCTCGGTCCGTGGCCACACTGTCGAGGAGTCGCATGACCCGTGCCGCCCATCCCATCGCTATGTTCGTTCGCTGATGGGGAGCCTGTACTACGGCGACACGCAGACTCCGATCCAGATCGACGATCGCGCGCTCGCTCATCTGAAAGTCGTTATCGCCACCAAGCTACGACGCAACGAGAGCTTCACACTCTCATGGCGGCATCCCGAAGGCGATGCTCCCGGGCGCTCGACGCTCTGGCTGCACCCGTCGATCCCTCTCCGGTTCGTCTTTCAGGAACCGGAATCGCCGGACTTGAGCCGGAAGTGGATCGAGGAACTCGCGCACTCGGCTAGCTCCAGCGGAGGCATCACACTCATCGAGGAGCATCTCGAGAGCAGCCCCGCGGAGTGATGGGG
>NZ_JBLVOH010000008.1:0-359 GCF_053543675.1 Microbacterium umsixpiens | reverse complement strand
GTGACCGATGGTGACGGCACGGTGCTGTGCACGACGACCGTGGTCGACGGCGAATGGTCGTGCACGCCGACCGATCCGCTGCCGGAGGGGACGAACACGATCACGCCGACCGCGACCGATCCGGCGGGGAACGCGACCGCGGGTGATCCGATCGACGTGACCGTGGATACGGTGGCCCCGTCCGCTCCGGTCATCACTGGTCCGGCGGATGGTGCTGTGGTGACGGATGCGACGCCGACGTTCACGGGCACCGGTGACGATGGTGACACGATCACGGTGACGGATGGCGACGGCACGGTGCTGTGCACGACGACCGTCGTCGATGGCGCCTGGTCGTGCACTCCGACCGATCCGCTGCC
>NZ_JBLVOH010000007.1:0-702 GCF_053543675.1 Microbacterium umsixpiens | reverse complement strand
GGGTGCTGGTCGAGAAAGCACAGGGGCTCGCGTTGGATGATGTGCGAAAGCTCGTGGTGCGGGCGGAGGCCTGGTTGGACCCCGAGGGGGTGGAACCGAAAGAAGAGGAGCGGCGGGGGAAGCGGGCGTTGACCCTGTTCGAGCGGGACGGGATGGTGCACCTGAACGCGGTCCTCGACGCCGAGACCGCCGCCCCTGTGGTGACCGCGATCCGCGGGTTCGTGACCGCGGCGTTCGCCGCCCGGCAGGATGCTCCCGACGCGGATGCTCCGGATGCGGATCGGCGCACGGTCCCGATGATCCAGGCCGATGCGCTCGCGGTGTTCTGCGCGCACGTCCTCGGCTGCCAGACGCGGGTCCCGGTCGCCGGGGCGACGGTGATCGTCCGGATGAACCTCTCGGACCTGGAATCGGGGGCGGGATCGGCGGCCATCGACGGTCTCGACCAGCCGGTCAGTGTTGGGGTGGCGAGGCGGATGGCCGCCGGGGGTGGGATCATCCCCTGCGTCCTCGGGGCGGACAGTGAAGTGCTGGACTGGGGGCGGGAGAAACGCCTGTTCACCCGCGCGCAGCGGTTGGCCCTCGTGGAACGTGATGGTGGGTGTGCGATGTGCGGGCTCCCACCCGAGATGACCAAAGCACACCACATCCGCTGGTGGAAACGCGACCACGGGCCCACCGATCTGGCCAACGGGGTGTTGC
>NZ_JBLVOH010000006.1:7812-12311 GCF_053543675.1 Microbacterium umsixpiens | reverse complement strand
CCTGGGCGTACGTGCTGCAGCGCAGCACCGCGGGGCAGACCTCGGCGACCACCTATGTGGTCCCGGCCATCGCGATCCTGATGTCGTGGGCCATCCTCGGCGAGGTGCCCACGCCGCTCATGTTCCTCGGCGGCGCGCTGTGCCTGCTCGGCGTGCTGATCACCCGACTGCGGTGGCGTCGACGCGCCTGACGCCGCTCAGCGCCCGGTGATGACTCCCCGCGCGATCCCGAGCTCCGCGAGCCGCGAGGCCGCCAGAGTCCGCTTGAGTTCGAGCGACTCACCGATCTCGGCGGCCAGACGCGGACGTGTGCGGATCAGCGCATCGATCGTGGTGAGCGGCAGCACGACCACGGTGAGGATCTCCCCGGCCACCGTCACCGCCTGCGTGCGCTCGCGGGTGAGGGCGGTCTGCCCGATGAGATCGCCCTTCTCCGCAGCGGCGAAATCCACCCGGCCGTCGTCGACCTCGAGGGCGAGCACCGCACGGCCCGACAGCACCACGCGCACCTCGTCCGGCACGACGCCGCTGGGCAGCACGATCTCGCCGACGCCGTAGCGCTCCAGCCGGGAGTCCGAGAGGATCGCCTCGATGTCGTCGTCGCGCAGGTGCAGGGTCGGCGCGATCTCCTGCATCGCCTCCACCAGGCGCTGCGGCTCGGCGAGCGGATCGGTCGAGTCACCGTCGAGCGCGAAACTGCGGCGTCGCGCGGCGTACCAGAGCCAGGAGAGGTACATCGACAGCGCGCGAGACGCATCGGCGGGCCCCGCGACGGGGATCGACACGGAGTACGCGCCGGCTCCCGAGTACACGACCGTCGCCCGCTGCCGCTGCAGCCGCATCGGCAGCGAGTCCGCCACCTCGACGAGCAGCGCCATCACCTCGTGCGGCGGGTCGTCGGTCGAGAAGGTCACCGCGGTCTCGGCCGAGTACGGCCCCTCCGGCTCGCTGAGGTTGGTGAACGACGCCCCCGACAGGGACGAGTTCGGCACGATCTGGATGCCGGAGCCCGTGTCGATGTGCACCGCACGCCAGTTCACTTCGACGACCCGGCCCCGCACCCCCGCGGCATCCAGCCAGTCGCCGATCTTGAACGGCTGCTCGAACAGCAGCAGCAGACCCGAAATGACACCGCCCACTGCGTTCTGCAGAGCGAGACCGATCACGATCGATCCGACACCGAGGGCGGTGAACAGCCCGCCGACGTCGGCATCCCACACCCATGAGAACAGCAGCGCGAGTCCGACGCCGACCAGGACGAGTCGGCCGATCTCCACGAAGATCGACGGGATGCGCTCGCGCCACGAGCCCGGCTTCGCGTTGGCGAACAGCGCCACGTTGAACGCCGACAGCACGAGCAGGATCACGAGGAACCCGAACACCGTCGCCACCACGCGCGTCCACACCTGATCCGCCGGTGACTGGATCGCGAAGATCAGCAGCGCGAACAATGCGCCGACCGGGATGACCCAGTTGCGCAGCATCCGCAGCGGCTTCGCGACCGGGTTCCCCCGGCGGGTCAGCGCACCGATCAGCTCGGTGAGGACGACCAGGACCACGGGCACTCCGACGGCGAGTGCGAGCACCCACCAGCCCCAGCCGCCCGTGAACACGTCGCCCATGATCAGACCACCTTCCACACGGTCTCGGTCCTGCCCTGCGTCTCCACCGTCCCCGCTTCGACGTAGGTGACCAGCTCCTGGGTACGGTCGCGCACGGTCTGGCTCACGTAGATGCCGGGCTCGCCGCTGACCGAGCGCACCCGGTAGGCGAGGTTCACGGCGTCACCCCACAGGTCGTAGGCGAGGCTGGTCCGCGCGACGAGGCCGCTCGTGACCGTCCCGGTGTCGACGCCGGCGCGCAGGGATATCTGCGTGCCGTTCTGCGCATTGAAGCGCTCGAGCACCCCGACCAGATTGCGGGCGAAGTCGACCGTGCGGCGGATGTTGTCGACTCGGGGCACGATCAGCCCCGACGAGGCGAGGTAACCGCCGCGCAGGGTGCGCACCTTCTCGACGCCCGCCTTCTCGGCGGCCTCGTCGAACCCGCGCATGAGCGTGTTCAGGAGGCCGATCTCCTCCTCCGCGCTCATGTCGCGCGCGAGGTCGTCGAACCCGACCAGCTCGGCGAACACGACCGACACATTCTCGTGCGCCTCGGTGATCGCCTCCTCGCCCTGCTTGTACTTGGTCGCGACGCTCGCCGGCATGAGCGTGTGCAGCAGCTTCTCGTTCTCCTTCTGCTGTTCTTCGATCAGCTCCTGTTTGATGCGCAAGCTCGAAGCCATGTCGTTGAAGGCGCTGCCGAGGTCGCCGAACTCGTCACGAGAGCCCTGCGGCACCTGCACGTCGAGGTCGCCCTCCGCGACACGGTGCACGGCACCGACGAGCCGGTGGATCGGCCGCGTGAACACCTGCGCGAGCAGCAGCGACAGCAGCGAGACGCCGAGCATGATGCCGAGCAGCGACAGCAGCACGTTGCGGGTGAAGACGTTCACCGGCTCGAAGGCCTCGGCGGTGTCGATCCGCGCGATCACGACCCAGTCGAGACCTTCGATCTCGAGCGGGGCGTAGGCGGTGACGCTCTCGCCGCCGACGAAGTCGCGGCCGACGATGGTGCCGCTGCGGCCCGCCTGCGCCTCCTGCACGGCCTTCGTGTCGACGGGCTGCAGCAGGACGGTGCCCTTGATGGCGCCGATGCGGTCGACGATGGTCGGCGCCATCCCTCCGGCGATCAGACGCTTCACATAGTCCTCGGGGTCTTCCACGAGGCGGCGAGCGGTGCTGCGCATGAGGTCGTCGCGTCCGACGAGATACACCTCGCCGGTGTCACCGAGGCCCTGCGCCTTCCAGTCCTCTTTACCGGTCATCACGTCGTTGATCGTGTCGATCGAGATCTGGAACGCCATCGCCCCGGTGATGCCGTTGTCGTTTCCGACCGGGGAGACGACCCACATGGCGGGGACGTTGAGGGAGGGGATCCACCGATCGAAGTCGGTGAGGACGACCGTGTTGACGGAGTTGGTGGCGATCGCCTCGGAGTACGCCTTCGACAGGAGCGAATCACGATAGGGACCGGTCAGCAGGTTCGTGCCGAGCTCGACCCCCTTGTAGGCGGAGTAGGTGACGTCGCCGTCGACGTTGAGCAGCAGGGCGTCTTCGTATCCGGCCTCCTGCACCAGGCGCGTGAAGTAGTCGCCGTACCGTCCGGTCGCGGCCGAGTAGCTGGTGCCGTCGCCGCTGTCGTTGAGTGCGAGCTGGGCGTCGTAGTCGGCGTCGAAGTCCTGGTTGCCCGTGACGTACTGCGACTGCACGTACTTCCCGGCATCGGATTCCGGGATGAAGGCCGTGTCGCCGTACTCCTCACCCGAACGCCCCTCGAGCTCGGGGATGAAGGCGTCCTGGTAGTAGGCCTCGAGCTCCGCTTGCGCGCTCTCGTCGAGCTCCGCGTCGGCGAGATCGGCGAAGCCCGCGTTCACTGCCGTCGACATGTTCTGCGCGCTGAGGTTTCGGGAGTTCAGTGAGGCATCGCGACGAACGCTCTCGATCGCGGTCGTGATCTCGGCCGCCCGCATCGAGCGGATGGTGATGAGCTGGTCCACCGCCGAGTCGTGTAGGGATTGACGCCCGTTGATGAAGCCGATGGCGCCCACGATCACGGACGACACGAGGCTCACCGCCAGCAGCATGATGAGGAGTTTCGACTGGATGCTGAGTCCGGCTCGCCGGAACCGCCCCTTCTTCACCACACCCGCATCGACCGTGCCGTTACCGCTGTCGCTCATATGCCCCTCCGCCATGCGCGCACCTGCGTGATCGGTCCGACGATATCGATATATCGGTCCCGCGGTCCATGGTTTTCTGCCGCTACAGTTGCCGACGGAGGCGAACATGACGACGACCTGGTGGCCCTACCTGCGCATCGCCGCAGCCGTTCTCGCGGTCGCCGCGATCGTGGCGCAGCTCATCCGCTCCCTGGAGATCGCGGGGGCGGCGACGACCGAGTGGGGCGCGCACCTGCCCACCGTCATCGCGAACTTCTTCAGCTTCTTCACCATCGAGTCGAACGTCCTGGCCGCGGTCGCGCTCGCGTGCGGCGGGATCTGGGGGTTGGCGCGCCGCAGCACGACGACGGCCGAACCTCGCTGGTTGGCGATCCTGCTGATGTGTGCGAGCACCTACATGATCGTCACCGGCGTCGTGTACAACCTGTTGCTGCGCGGCATCGAGCTGCCGCAGGGCTCGACCGTCGGCTGGTCCAACGAGGTGCTCCACGTCGTCATCCCGATCATCATGCTGGCCGACGTCCTCTTCGCACCGCGTCGCCGAGCTCTCGGATGGGGAGCCGTCGGCATCGCCGCGATCTTCCCGATCGTCTGGGTGATCTACACCCTGATCCGCGCGAACCTGGTGATCGCTCCGGCGACGGGGAAGCCGTACTGGTACCCGTATCCGTTCCTCGACCCGACGCAGACCGGCGGCTACGTCGGCGTCTCTCTC
>NZ_JBLVOH010000006.1:5886-7704 GCF_053543675.1 Microbacterium umsixpiens | reverse complement strand
CGTCGTCTGGGGCGGTCGCCGCCGCGCGACCGTGTCGGACTCGACGGCCGACGCCACCGTGCCGCCCGCCGACCTCGCGCTCTGACGCCGCGCTCTGATGACTCCGTCCCTCACACCGCTGAGGGCGGGAGGGACGGAGTGCGGCTCATGCGGGCTCAGAGGGTGGCGAGCGCCTCACGGTCGTCGTCGCGCGGCAGGCCGCCGACCATGCGAGCCGTCTCGACCGAGTCCGGATCCACATCGAGGTACCGCTCGAGGGAGTCGTCGAGCTCTTCGAGCCACGGCGTGTGGTGCACGACCGCGAGCGTGCCGGTCATGACCGACTCGTAGACGCGGTCGCGGTAGCCCATGATGTCGTCCTGCTTGTCGTGCTTCCACGCGAGGAAGATCTCGACGACCCGGTCGATGTCGAACTCCGGGTAGTCGGTGAGCTCCAGCAGGTCGCGGATGTAGTCGGCTTGGAAGCGGATCTCCGCAGCCGCCGAGTCGATCTGCCCGAATCGCGCGCGCCACTCGGCGATGGATGCGGCGCGCTCGGCCTCATCCGGCAGCACGATGCGGCCGAGGATCAGGTCGCGCACGTACCAGGCCTGCACGTCGAACATGTTGAACGTGAACCACTGGTCCTGCGCGCCGAGGTAGGTGAGACGCGGATTGCCCTGCCAGACCACGCCCCGGTAGAGGCCGTCGGGGTAGACGTTGTTCGGCGACGACAGCGCCAGGTCATCGGGGAGGAACGGGTACTTGTGCAGGTATCCGGTGCACATGATCACCGCATCCACGCGCTTCGACGTGCCGTCGGCGAAGAACACGACGTCGCCCTCGAAGCGCTCGACGACCGGGCGCTCCTCGATGCCTTCGGGCCAGTCGTAACCCATCGGTGCCGAGCGGAAGCTCGCGGTGACCGAGCGGGCGCCCATCTTGAACGCCTGGCTGCCGATGTCCTCCGCCGAGTAACTCGCGCCGATCACGAGCACGTCCTTGTCGGCGAACGCCTCGGCGCCGCGGAAGTCGTGGGCGTGGCTGATGTAGCCGGGGAACGTCTCGATACCGGCGAAGTCCGGCATGTTCGGGAAGGAGAAGTGCCCGCTGGCGACGATGACGCGGTCGAACTCCTCCACGGTCGACTCACCGGTGGGCAGATTCTCGCTGGTGAGCGTGAAGACCTCGCGCTCACTGTCGAACTCGATCCAGCGCACCACCGTCTGGAAACGGATCAGGTCGCGCACGTCGCTCTTCTCCAGGCGGCCGGCGATGTAGTCCCACAGCACGGGACGCGGTGGATAGGAGGAGATGGGTCGGCCGAAGTGCTCGTCGAAGCTGTAGTCCGCGAACTCCAGCGCCTCCTTCGGGCCGTTCGACCACAGGTTGCGGTACATGCTGGAGTGCACCGGTTCGCCGAACTCGTCGAGTCCGGTGCGCCAGGTGAAGTTCCACTGTCCGCCCCAGTCGGCCTGCTTCTCGAAGCAGACCAGCTCGGGGATGTCCGCCCCCGCGCGGCCCGCGGACTCGAAGGCCCGCAGTTGCGCCATCCCCGAGGGGCCGGCGCCGATGATCGCTACTCGTTCTCTGCTCGTCACGTATCGTCCTCATACTCTTCAGTCATGTATCGGTCAGCGGCCGCATCCGAGCGAGGAACAGTTCTGTCCCGGTGGGAGCGGAAGGCTCGACCTGCCCGGAAAGCGGCTGCCCTTCGACGGTATCAGTGTCGGTCGCGGGAGCCGACGGCTTCGTCGCCCCTCCGGATGCATGACCCTTCGACGGATGCATGAGGGGCGGACGGCGAGCCCTCCTGCATCCGTCATCCGTTCATGCAGG
>NZ_JBLVOH010000006.1:0-5866 GCF_053543675.1 Microbacterium umsixpiens | reverse complement strand
GCGGTGCGGGTGGGTCGGGCTGGGAACGGCGCGGACGGATGCGATTACGCTGGTCCGCGGGGGGACGCGCCGCGCTCCTCAGGAGGAGAGAGCATGCATGACCTGAACGCCGCATCCCCGTATCCGGCCGCGCCTCCGCCCCCGCCCGCCCCGGCGCGCACTCCCGACCCCGCACCCACGTCGGCACCCGCGTCGGCACCCGCGAACGGCGCTCCGACGGATGCCGAGATGGCACGGGCGACCGAGGTCCTGCGCATCATCTCCACCTCATACTCGGCGAAGATGGTCGGTCAGGAGCGGCTGCGCACGAGCCTGCTCGTGTCGCTCATCGCCGGCGGGCACATCCTGCTCGAGAGCGTCCCCGGCCTTGCCAAGACCACCGCGGCCAGCACTCTCGCCGACACCGTGAAGGCGCAGTTCAAGCGCATCCAGTGCACCCCCGACCTGCTGCCGAGCGACATCACGGGCAACCAGATCTACGACGCCGCGACGGGCTCGTTCCGCACCGTGCTCGGTCCGGTGCACGCGAACTTCGTGCTGCTGGATGAGATCAACCGCTCCAGCGCCAAGACGCAGAGCGCGATGCTCGAGGCGATGCAGGAGCACCAGACCACCATCGGCGGCGAGATCCACCACCTGCCGAAGCCGTTCCTCGTGATCGCCACGCAGAACCCGATCGAGCAGGAGGGCACGTACGAGCTGCCCGAGGCGCAGATGGACCGCTTCCTGCTCAAGGAGATCGTCGAATACCCGAGCCCGGCCGAGGAGCTCGAGGTGCTCAGCCGCATCGACTCCGGCGTGCTCGACCCGGATCGGCATGTGACCAGCGCCGTGAGTCTCGACGACGTGCGCCTGCTGCAGGACGTCGCGAGCCGCATCTACGTCGACCCCGCGATCCGCAACTACATCGTGTCGATCGCCTACGTGACCCGGAACCCGGCGCCGTACATCGGCGAGGAGCGCGCCCGCTTCATCAAGTACGGTGCGAGCCCGCGTGCGAGCATCGCCTTCCTGCAGGCGTCCAGGGCGCTGGCCCTGCTGAAGGGCCGCTCCCACGTGCTGCCCGAAGACATCCGCGAACTGCGCCACCTGGTGCTCCGCCACCGCGTGCTGCTGACCTTCGAGGCGGATGCCGAGGGTGTCCGCAGCGAGGAGATCATCGACCAGATCTTCGCGTCGGTCCCCACCCCCTGACCCCTCCGATGCCCAGCCTGATCACGCAGGTGAAGAGCAAGCTCTTCATCCACTCGACGCGCAAGTCGCTGCACGCGCTCGACGGCGCCTACGCGTCGCTCCTGCACGGGCGCAGCCTCGACTTCGAAGACCTGCGCAAGTACGAGTACGGCGATCAGGTGCGCGACATCGACTGGCGGGCGACCGCGCGGCTGGGCACCCCGCTCGTCAAACGCTCCCGCGCGACCCGCATGCACACGGTGCTGTTCGTGGTCGACACGGGCCGCTCGATGTCGGCCCTCGCCGCCGACGAGCGATCGAAGAAGGAGCTGGCGATCCTCGCGACGGGGGCGCTCGGCGTGCTCACGCTGCGCCACGGCGACGACTTCAGCACCGTCTACGGCGATGCGGCGAAGGTGCGGCGTCTCGCGCCCGGCCGCAGCGAGGGCGCGCTCGAACACGCCCTGCGCACGATCGACCGGGCGATCGACGACAGCTCGGCGCCCAGCGACCGCGACGCCCTGCTCTCATTCGTGACCCGCACGATCTCCCGCCGAATGATCGTGGTCGTCATCACCGACGAGGCCCCGGTGACGAGCGAGACCGAGCGGATGCTGCGCCGCCTGCGCGTGCAGCACGACGTGCTCTGGCTCACCCTGCGTGACGCCGACCCCGTGCTGGATCACGCCACCGGACGCATCCGCAGCGATGCGGACAGCCGCTGGCAGGTGCCGGACTTCGTGCAGGGCGACCGTGCCATCGTGCAGGAGCTGACCGCGCAGCACGATGCCGACGCGGCGCGCCGGGATGAGCTCCTCACCCGCCTCGAGATCAGCCACTCCTCCCTCGACGGGCAGGACGACGCCGTCGCGCAGCTGCTGCAGCTGCTGAACCGGAGGTCGAATGCCCGGCTCTGAAGAGCTCTACCCGCCGGCGCAGTACGGCTGGGGATGGATGCTGCTCGCGATCGGCATCCTCGTTCTCCTGGTGCTCGGCGCCTGGCTGCTCATCGTGCTCACGCGGCCGCGGCGCACGCTCCCCGTGGATGAGGCCGCCGGGCATCCGCCGCTGATCATCGACGTGCTGTCGCAGCTGCGCACCGAGTACATGGGTCGCATCCAGCAGATCGAGAACGAGTACCGCGAGAGCCGACTCAGTGCCCGGCAGGCGAACCTCGAACTGAGCCGCGTCGTCCGCACCTTCGTGAACGAGTACAGCGGCCTCGAGGCCCCGGTACTCGCGCTCGACGACCTCGTGGCGCGGGGCGTGCATCCTGCCCTGATCGACGCCATGGGCAGGCACTACTACCCCAGCATCTTCCGTCCGGGGCCGGCCATCGATCCGATCGCGGGCGCCGAGGCCGCACGAACGGTGGTGCGGGCGTGGCACTAGCGAACGTGTGGATGCTGGTCGCCGCGGTCGCCGTCGTCCTGGTCGCCGTCACGGTCGGCCTGATCCTCGGGCTGCGGCGGAGCGGAGGTGGTCGCGGCGGCGACACGGCGCGCGTCGCTCGCGCCGAGCGCCTGCGCGCACTGCCGACGTTCCGTCGAGCGCTGGCGCGGCGGGCTCTCGCGCTGTCGGGCATCCTGGCTCTGGGCGCGGTGACGGCTATCGTGGCGGGCGTCGTGGCCGCTCGGCCGATGTCGGCCCAGACCATCCAGCCGGTCAACACGAGCCGCGACATCATGCTGTGCCTCGACGTCTCCGGCTCGATGTCCGAGGTCGACGTCGAGGTGCTGACGGTCTTCGAAGAGCTGCTCGACGACTTCGAGGGCGAGCGGATCGGGCTGACGATCTTCAACAGCTCCCCGGTGCAGATCTTCCCGCTGACCGACGACTACGACTTCATCCGCGAGCACCTGGAGAGCATGACCCGGAGCTTCGACTACGTCGACCAGATCCCCGAACACTGGGTCGGCACCCTCAACGGCGACGGCGCCTCCCTGATCGGAGACGGCCTCGCCGCCTGCACGATGGGGTTCGACCGTCCGGGTGACGATCGTTCGCGGTCGGTGATCTTCGCGACCGACAACGAGGTCAACGGCGCCTCCATCGTCACGCTCGACGAGGCGGCGGCGTATGCGGCCTCGAAGGAGGTGCGGGTGTTCGCGCTGAATCCCGTGCAGGGCAAGGATGCCGACGTCAGCGCGGAGCTCTCCGCCGCGGCCGAGTCCACCGGCGGGGCCGCATTCGGCCTGCGCGACACGACGACTGTCTCCGACATCGTCGAGCAGGTGCAGGAGCAGGAGGCGACCGAGCTGCGCGGCGAGGCGCAGGTGGTCTGGACGGACGCCCCGAATCTCTGGATCGCGGTGCTCTCGGTCTGTCTCCTCGGCTTCGTCGTGGTGCTGTGGAGGGTGCGACTGTGATCTTCCAGCCCGTGCTGAACCCGCTGCTGATCCTGCTGCTGTGCGCCCCGGTCGCCGCACTCGCGATCTGGGTCCTGGTGCGACCGCCCCGGACCGCCGGAGGGGCGCCTGCCGACACGCGCACGGTCGCCGGACACCGCGCGCTGTGGGCGATGCGCCTGGTGCTGGTGCTCGCCTGCGCCGCGCTGCTGCTGCGCCCCGGTATCCCGGGAGGCGCGACCCAGACGCTCGCGACCGACACCGACATCGTGCTCGTCGTCGACACGACCGCGAGCATCGTGGCCGAGGACTGGGACGAGGGCGAACCGCGGCTCGACGGCATCCGTGAAGACGTGCGCACGCTCGTCGAGGAGTACCCAGGAGCACGCTTCGCGCTCATCACCTCGGATGCGGCGGCCGAGCTGAGGATGCCGCTGACCACCGACACCACGGCACTCATGGGATCGCTGGAAGTGCTGCGGCCCGAAGTGACGAGTCAGTCGCGCGGGAGCTCGATCGGCATCGCGGCACCCCTGCTGACCGAGACCCTCGCGTCGGCGGCGGAATCATCGCCCGACCGCTCGCGGATGGTGTTCTACTTCGGCGACGGCGAGCAGACGGTCGACAGCGAGCCCGAGTCGTTCAGCTCGAGCGAGAAGTACACCGACGCAGGGGCCGTGTTCGGCTACGGCACTGCGGAGGGCGGGCCGATGCGCATCACGACGGGCGGGCTCGCCGAGGGCGGTGCCGAGTACATCCAGTACGAGGGGGCCGATGCGCTCTCCGTGATCGACGAGACGAACCTGGAGGCCATCGCCGACCAGCTCGGCGTGGAGTACGAGCATCGGACCGCAGAGGCCGCCCCCGTGCTGCCGGAGGCGCCGGCCACCACGACCAACTACGCAGAGTCGGGAGAGGTCGGCAACGTGATGGAGCTGTACTGGATCGCGGCGCTGATCATCCTCCTCATCCTGGGCATCGAGCTCACGCGCGCGACGATGCTCATCGCGAAGCTCCGGCAGCTGCGCCCGACGCGGCAGCGGCCTCCCGGTGGCTCCGGGCAGTAGCACCGATCGCCTCACGCTCGACGCGACCACCGGGGCCGTGCGCGATCCGGTATGAAGGTGCGGGATCCGTGGCGCTCCCGTCCGCCGGTCCGTATCGTTTTACCTGCCACGGGCTACCTGTCCGGGCATAGGTTCGTCGTCTCGGATCGACCGTGCCGCAGGCTCGTGGGGAAGCCGGCTCGGTGGGAACGCGCGGCGATGTCATGTCGGCCTGAAGGGCCGGCATCTATCTCTGGGGAACGAATACATGGGGAACATCTTTGCGCTGAAGCGCGCCCGGAAAGCGGCCATCGGCGCCGCCGTCGGGGCCCTGGTCGCCGCCGGCCTGGTCTCATCCGGTGGCGGAGCGGCGGTGGCCGAGACCTCACCTCCACCGCTGCTGCAACGCGACGACAACGTCGTCACGTCAGATCCGATTCCGACGGTCCAGATCGACAACGGCTACGTCTGGGCGCAGACGACCATCGGCTCCACGGTCTACGCCGTCGGCAAGTTCGACAACGCCCGCGAACCGAAAGCCGCGCCCGGCACCGCCCTCACCGCGCGGTCGAACGTGCTCGCCTACGACATCCAGACCGGGGCGCTGCTGCCGTTCGCACCGAAGGTCAACGGGGTCATCAAGGCCGTCGCCGCGTCACCGGACGGCAGCCGCATCTACATCGGCGGCTCCTTCAACTCCGTCAACGGCAAAGACCGCTGGAACATCGCCGCCCTCGACCCCACGACGGGCGAACTGGTGCCGGGCTTCATCCCGTCGATCGGCGGATCGGGCGTCTACGCCCTGGCGACCTCGGGCACGAGCGTCTACGCCGGTGGGCTGTTCACGCAGGGCAACCGCACCGCGCGGAAGAACCTCGCCGCCTTCGACGCCTCCAACGGCACGCTCCTGCCCTGGGCGCCGACGACTGACCAGCAGGTCGACGCGATGGTGATGGACCCCGCGGGGGCGGACACCATCATCGGCGGACGCTTCTCGCAGGTCAGCGGCAACACCGCCCTGCGCGGCATCGGAGCGGTCGACAAGGCCACCGGCGCAGTGGACACCGCCTGGCAGACACCGTCGGCGATCAACAACGTCCGGGCCACCCGTTCCACGGGGCGAACGGGAATCTTCGGTCTCGCCACCGACGCGACGGGCGTCTACGGCACCGCCTGGTCCTACGGGGCCGTAAAGCCGACCAACCTGGAAGGGGCTTTCGCTGCCGAAGCCGGGACCGGCAAGCTCCGCTGGGTGGCCGACTGCCTCGGTGATCACTACGGCGTCTACTCCACCGGCGA
>NZ_JBLVOH010000005.1:0-21459 GCF_053543675.1 Microbacterium umsixpiens | reverse complement strand
CTGTTCTGCGTGCGCTGTTCTGCGTGCGCTGTTCTGCGTGCGCTGTCACCCTCGACCGGCATCCTGCCGCGCAGAGCGACATGCTCAGCAGGTGAGGAGCCAAAAAACGCCGCCTCCGAAGGGCTGGAGGCGGCGTTCTTTGACTCCTCGGAGTGAGAGAGTCAGGCGGCGGTGGTTCGGCGACGATCGGCGCGATCTCGGCGCGAGAGTCAGCGCGGGTCGGTGGTGATGCCCAGGAGCTCGAGCGGATGGGTCAGACGCCACCAGGGGCTCGGTCCCTCGACATCTTCGGCCAGGACCAGGGGAACCGTGACACTGTCGAGCGGGCCGGCAGCGGTCATCGTCCCCACCGTGCCGTCTTCATCGCGCTCGTCCGCGAGGTCGAAGGTCGGGGTGGCTGTGGCGAGGGCACCGTTCCACAGCACCACATCGGCGTCGGAGTCGGTGACGACCTCGACATCCTCGCCCCACAGGGTCGTGACGCGTCCGACGACCGTGCCCGCGGCGACCGCCGGGCCCTGCGCCTGCAGTGCAGCTTCGGTCTCGGCGAAGAGCGAGCGGGTCAGGGCGAGCCGCTCATCGTCGCCCGCCTGGTTCAGCGCGGCGGCGTACAACTTCACCGTCGTGTCGCCGACCGTCACATCCTTCGCCGTGAGCAGGTTCCAGCCGACCAGAGTGCCGGTCTTGATGCCGACGACACCCGGGTCGGCGAGCATCTTGTTCGTGTTGACGACCGTGCCCGCGCCGGGCAGGTCGACCGATTTCGTGCCCACGATCTCGGCGAACACCGGATTCTGCATCGCCAGCTCGCCCAGTGCGATGAGCGAATCGGGCGTCGAGACGTTGCGTTCGTCGAAGCCCGACGGGGTGACGACCGTGATGCCGGTGAGGTTGCGCTCTCTCAGCCAGGTCTCCGCGGCGGACGCGAACTCCCGGTCGGAGCCCCAGATCTCGGAGGCGAGCCGATCGATGTAGTTGTTCGCCGAGCCGAGGAGCGTGCCCTGCAGCAGCTGGTACTCGGTCAGCACGCCGTCGACGGGCACATCCAGCGCCGACTGATCACTGCGCCGGTAGTCCCAGTACTCCACGCTGTCGCGGTAGCTGAAGCGGAACTCGGGGCCCTGCTCGCCGAGGGCCAGCGGCATCCGGTCGAGCACCATCAGGCTGCTCACGACCTTGGTGATGCTCGCGATGCTGACGGCACCGGGGTTCGAGGCCACCGTGCTCAACCCGCCGATGCCGACAGCGGCGCTGCCCTCGCCGGGCCAGGTGGGCGCAGCCGCGGCGGCGGGGACCGTGCTGAACTCGACGGACTGCACCGTGGGCGGCACTTCGTGCAGCGGCCAGAGCATCGTCGTGCCGGCGTAGGCGGCGACGATCGCGACCAGCGTCGCCAACGGCACCAGGATCCCCGGACGGGCGATCGCCGGTCGCAGGTGGGCCCCGCGCATCAGTCCGCCTGTCTGCTCAGCCTCGGCCGGCTCGTCGAGAGTGGCGAGAGGCGGGTGCGCGGCGACCGTCGCGGCATCGACCCAGGTGAGGGCCGTCGCCCCGGTCGTGTCATCCGCCCACTGCGGTGCGCTCGCGTCGAGGAGAGCATTCGCGTCGTCCGCCGGCTCTTCACCGGCTGTCCGCTCGGCCGGGACGAACGGCGGTTTGGTCAGCGGGGGTGTCGGCGGCGTCGCATCCACGGGGTCGATGGGCTCGATGGGCTCGATGGGCTCGACAGGCTCGATGGGCTCGCCGGGCTCTACGAGGCCGGCGGCCTCGACGGGCTCCGCTGCGGGTTCGGAGAGCAGCTCGGGTTCGTGATCGACGCCGCCGCCCGTGGAGCTCGGTGTCGTGAACAGCGCGCCGATCGCCGCGGAGTCGACCGGGATGGCCGCTGACACGGCGGCATCCGGGGGTCGCACATCGCCCGCGAACAGCTGGTCGGCGGCGAACGCGGAGGTGTCGGTGGAGTCTGCGGGGGCAGCATCCACCGCGACCGGCAGGTCGTCGACCGGTCCGGAGGGGACGGCGTCCGGCGAGCCGTCGCCATCGACGACGCCCGTCGCCTCGTCGGCGGGATCTGAAGCGGTCACTCGTTTACGGTACCCAATCCCGGGCGCGTTGCGCGGCGCGCAGCCTTGTCGCCCGCGGGGTGTCGCGAGCCGGTAGGCTCTTCAGCACAACCACGGGAGTCCGGCGAGCCGGGCTGAGAGGGAGCGAATCGCGCTTCGACCGTCGAACCTGATCTGGGTCATGCCAGCGCAGGGAGGAGTTCAGATGAGCACGTCCACGTCCACATCGGCGTCCACCAAGGCCCAGGCCTCGCCCCCGGCCAGAAGCTTCCTGCGCTGGCGCATCGTCGACATCGTCGTCGCCAGCGTCATCGGTGTCGCCGCCGGCCTGATCTTCCTCGCGTGGAACGTCGGGTACCTCGGCCCGAAGGCCCTGCTCGAGCCGCTGCTCCCCGGCGTCCAGGGCCTCCTCGACGGCCCGTGGCTCTTCGCCGGCGTCCTCGGCGGGCTGATCATCCGCAAGGCCGGCGCGGCGATCTACGTCGAGCTGCTCGCGGCGGTCGTCTCGGCCCTCATCGGCAACCAGTGGGGCGGATTCCTCACTCTCGAAGCCGGACTCGTGCAGGGTCTCGGCGCCGAACTGGTCTTCCTCCTCTTCTTCTACCGCCGCTGGTCATTGCCGGTCGCGATCCTCGCGGGTGCCGGTGCAGCCCTCGCCGGCGGGATCAACAACCTCGTGCTCTGGTACGCCGGCTCCGGGCCCGCCTTCACGACGATCTACCTCATCAGCACGGTCATCTCCGGTGCCGTCATCGCGGGGGCGCTGTCCTGGGTGCTGGCGCGAGGCATCGCCGCGACCGGAGCGCTCGACCGATTCGGCTCCGGGCGCGAGGCACGCGTCCGCGTCTGATGGCGGCGGATCACACCGTCCCCGCCGCCGTCGAGGCGCGCGGCTGGGGGTGGCGCCACGCGAGTCGCCTCGCCTGGGCGCTGAGCGACGTCTCGTTCCGCATCGACCCCGGTGAGCGCGTTCTGGTGCTCGGGGCTTCCGGGGCGGGCAAGTCCACGCTGCTCCACGGTCTCGCGGGCGTGCTCGGTGGCGAGGAGGAGGGCGAGAGCACGGGCGAACTGCTCGTCGACGGTGCTCCCGCCGTCGCCACCCGGGGGCGCGCCGGCCTCGTGCTGCAGGACCCGGACTCGCAGGTGATCCTGGCGCGAGCCGGCGACGATGTCGCGTTCGGCTGCGAGAACCTCGGCGTGCCACGGGCGCAGATCTGGCCCCGGGTGGAGGCGGCGCTGGATGCCGTCGGCCTCGATGTGCCGCTGGACCACCCGACCAAGGCGCTCTCCGGCGGGCAGAAGCAGCGGCTCGCGCTCGCCGGTATGCTCGCGATGCGTCCGGGGCTCGTGCTGCTCGACGAGCCGACCGCCAACCTCGACCCGGCCGGTGTCGTCGAGGTGCGTGACGCGGTGGAGCGGATGCTGCAGTCGCAGCCGGCGACACTCATCGTCGTCGAGCACCGCCTCGAGGTGTGGCTGCCGCTCATCACACGGGTGCTCGTGATCGGCGCCGGGGGAGTGGTGGCAGACGGAGCGCCCGCTGAGGTGCTCGGCGACCAGGGTGCACGGCTCGCGGCCGACGGTGTCTGGGTGCCGGGGCACGCTCCCGCCGCCCCGCCGCCCCCGCGCGGGATGCCGGGGGAGACTCTGCTCTCGGCGCGCGGACTCGCCGTCGCCCGCGTCAAGGGACGCCCGGTCGCCTCCGGTATCGACCTCGATGTGCACGCCGGCCAGGCGCTGGCGATCACCGGCCCGAACGGCGCCGGCAAGTCCACGCTCGGACTGACCCTCGCGGGGCTGCTTCCGCCTGCTGCGGGTGACCTGACGGCATCCGCCGTGCTCGCCGCCGGGGCGGACCCCTCGCCGATCCGCTGGGCCTCGCGGGATCTGCTGACCCGCATCGGCATGGTGTTCCAGGAGCCCGAGCATCAGCTGCTCGCGAAGACCGTGCGCGACGAGCTGGCCGTCGGACCGCGCGCGCTCGGGATGGACGAAGACGAGATCGCCGTGCGCAGCGACGAGCTGCTCGCGCGACTGCGCCTGACGCACCTCGCCGCCGCCAACCCGTACACGCTCTCCGGCGGCGAGAAACGTCGCCTCACGGTCGCCGCGGCCATCGCGACCCGGCCGCGGGTGCTCGTGCTCGACGAGCCCACCTTCGGGCAGGACGCCCGCACCTGGGCGGAACTCGTCGCCATGCTCGCGGCGCTCCGCGACGAGGGGTCGGCGATCGTCACGATCACCCACGACCTCGATGTCGCGCGCGCGCTGCACGCCGAGCGGTTCGAACTCGGGGGCGTGTCGTGACCCTGCTCGACACGCAGGCGCGCACCGGAGCCCTCGCCGCCGTCAACCCGGTGGCCAAGCTCGGCGTCAGCGCGCTGATCGCGGTGCCGCTGATCCTGACGCTCGATCCGGTGTCGGCATCCGTCGCGCTCGTGCTGGAGTTCGTGCTCTTCCTGTTCGCCGGAATCGGCTGGCGCGAGTTCTGGATGCGCACCTGGCCGGTCTGGCTCGCCGCACCCCTGACCGGCCTCACCATCGCGCTCTACGGCGAGACGAGCGGCACCGTCTACGTCGACTGGTTCGTGCTGCGGATCAGCGAGGGATCGCTCGCGCTCGCGCTCGCCACGATGCTGCGGGTGCTCGCGATCGCGCTGCCCTCGGTGGTCCTGTTCATCACGGTCGACCCGACCGACCTCGCCGACGGCCTCGGCCAGATCGTGCGACTTCCTGCCCGGTTCGTGCTCGGGGCGCTCGCCGGGCTGCGGATGGTGGGTCTGTTCCTCGACGACTGGCGTGCGCTCGAGCTCGCCCGCCGGGCGAGGGGCGTGGCCGATCGCGGTCGCATCCGCCGGTTCCTCGGGATGGCGTTCGCGTTGCTCGTGCTGTCGATCCGGCGCGGGGCGAAGCTCGCCACCGCCATGGAGGCGCGGGGATTCGGAGCGCCGGGGCGGCGCACCTGGGCGCGCGAGTCACGGTTCGGCGCGGCCGAGTGGATGCTGCTCGCCGTGGGGGCCGCGATCTCCGGCATCGCGATCGCCGCCGCCGTCGCCACCGGGGCGTGGAACTTCATCCTCGGCCCCGGCGCCTGAGCGCGGGGTCAGCGCGGGGTCAGGCGGCGTTCCAGAGCTCGCGGTAGTAGGCGAGGCGCGTGCGGTCGGGCTCGACTCCGTAGGCCTCGATGAGTGCGTCCTCCCAGCCGGGGCCGTAGTTCCACTCGGTGCTCATGGCGGCGACAGCGATGTCGGCCCAGCGGTCGGCCACGCCGAGCAGGGCCAGGTCGACGTGCGCGAGCCACCGGCCGTCGTCGCCGACCAGTGTGTTCGGGCAGCAGGCGTCGCCGTGGCTGACGACGAGGAGGTCGATCTCGGGCGCGGTCCGGAGCTCGTCCGGCACGACGATCCCGCGCCGTTCGGCGTTCTCGATGCGCGATGACACGCTCCAGTCCCAGGGGCAGTCCGCGACGGGAAGGGCGTCGTGCATGGCGCGGAGTGCCTCGCCGACGGCACGAACGGCGACCGCGGGTTCGGCGACCCACCGCGGGTCCACGGCGCTCAGCCCGTCGAGCGCGGCCGTGACCATCCACTCGTGCGTCTCGTCGCCGCCGCTCTCGAGCACGGTCGGCACCGTGATCCACTGCGACGCCCACTGCATCCGCTCCGCCTCGTCGCTCAGGGTGAACTCGAGGTTGCGCGGCCCCCATTTGATGAAGAACGGATCGCCCTGGCCGGTGGCACGGAACGTCAGCCCGCCGTAGTCGTTCCGCCATACGCACTCGAGGTCGGCGCCGCGGGCGAGGAGCCGGACGCGATCGGGCACGACGACGTCGTCGGTGGGGATGGTCATGCTCCCATCCTGCCCCAGGCTTCGGACGGGGGACCGATATCTGCGGGAGGCTTCGGACGACGGGACCGTTCTTCGTGGAGGCGGTGTCGTAGGCTCGCTCTGAACGCGCTTCCTGCGGGCGGGCGCCACCCGTTTCGTGGTGGAACCAGGAACCACGTAGGCTGAGACCGCGTTCCAGCGAAGCGTGTCGCAACGACGTTCGAAGGAGAACCTCAGATGCAGATCAGCGGTCAGGGTGCACTCATCACCGGAGGGGCCTCGGGCCTCGGGCTCGCCACCGCGCGCCGGCTCGTCGCCGCGGGAGCTCACGTCACGATCATCGACCTCCCCTCGTCGAAGGGGGCGGAGATCGCGGACGAGCTCGGCGGACTCTTCGTCGCGGCCGACGTCACGAACGCCGACGAGGTGCAGGCAGCCGTGGCCGCCGCGCAGTCCGCCGCTCCGCTGCGCGTGGTCGTGAACTGCGCCGGCATCGCGCCGCCCGCCAAGGTGCTCGACCGTGAGGGCAATCCCGCGGTGCTCGCCGACTTCGAGCGCGTGATCCGCATCAACCTCGTCGGCACGTTCAACGTCATCTCCCAGGCATCGGCCGTGATGGCCCGGAACGAGCTGCACGACGAGGAGCGCGGCGTCATCGTCAACACCGCGAGCGTCGCGGCTTTCGACGGACAGATCGGCCAGCCCGCCTACTCCGCGTCCAAGGGCGGGGTGCACGCGATGACCCTCCCCGTGGCACGCGAACTCGCCCGCCACAGCATCCGCGTGTGCACGATCGCCCCCGGCATCATGGAGACCCCGATGCTGATGGGCCTCCCGCAGGCAGCTCAGGACTCCCTCGGCCAGCAGGTCCCCTTCCCGTCGCGCCTCGGTCGCCCCGACGAGTACGCCGCCCTCGTGCAGCAGATCGTCGAGAACGGGTACCTCAACGGCGAGACCATCCGTCTCGACGGCGCCATCCGCATGGCCCCGAGATGACCGACACCCCCTCTTCCCGTCGCGATCAGAACCCAGGAGAAACCATGTCCCTTGCCGGAAAGACCATCCTGATGTCGGGCGGCAGCCGCGGAATCGGCCTCGCGATCGCGCTGCGGGCGGCCGCCGACGGGGCGAACATCGCCATGCTCGCGAAGACCGACACCCCGCATCCGAAGCTCGAAGGCACCATCCACACCGCCGCCGAGCAGATCCGGGCAGCCGGCGGCAACGCACTCCCGATCGTCGGCGACGTGCGCGACGACGACGACATCACCGAAGCGGTCATGAAGACGCAGGGCGAGTTCGGCGGCATCGACATCGTCATCAACAACGCCAGCGTCATCGACCTCTCCCGCTCGCTCGACCTGGGTGCCAAGAAGTACGACCTGATGCAGGACGTCAACGTGCGCGGCACCTTCATGCTGTCCCGCGCGGCCGTGCCGATCCTGAAGGATGCCGAGAATCCCCACATCCTCTCCCTCTCGCCGCCCCTGAATCCGAGCCCGAAGTGGCTCGGCGCGCACACGGGATACACCTTGGCGAAGTTCGGCATGACGCTCGCGACGCTCGGTCTCGCGGCGGAGTTCGCGCGCGACGGGATCGCCGCCAACACGCTGTGGCCCCGCACCACGATCGCGACCGCGGCGGTGCAGAACCTGCTCGGCGGCGACAAGGTCATGGCCGCGAGCCGCACCCCCGAGATCTATGCCGATGCCGCGTACGCCGTGCTGCTCAAGCCCGCGGCGTCGTACACCGGGCAGTCGCTCATCGTGGAAGACGTGCTCGAGGCCGACGGCGTGACCGACTTCTCTGGCTACGCCGCGATCCCCGGCACACCCGACAGCGCGCTGTTCCCGGACATCTTCCTCGACTGAGGGTGGGCGCCCGAGCGCTCAGATCAGCAGGTACACCGCGCCGAGGACCGTCAGCACGATCACGATGCGGTCGAACACGCGCTGGTTCATGCGCCGCGCGACCCGCAGGCCGAGCAGAGCGCCGATCACCACGAGCGGGGCGAGCACGGCATCCATCAGCAGCACCGGCGCGTGGAAGAGCCCGAGGCCGGCGAGGAACGGCACCTTGATCACGTTGATGATGGCGAAGAACCACGCCGAGGTGCCGAGGAACACCTGCACGGGCGTGCGGGTGGCCAAGAAGTACATCGACATGACCGGTCCGCCCGCGTTGGCGACCATGGTCGTGAAACCACCGAGCGTGCCGTAGGCGCCCGCGAGCACGATGCCGCCCGACGGCGGGGCCGCCGCGTCGGCCTTGCTCTGCCGCCACCGGCGCCAGAGGGTCACCGCGATCATCAGGAGCAGGATCACGCCGATGGCCCGGCGGACCACTCCGTCGCCGGCGAGTGCGAGGAACGCGAATCCGACGAGGAGTCCGGCGATCACCGCGGGGGCCAGGCGCAGCAGCGTCGGCCAGTGGGCGTGCCGGCGGTAGGCGAAGAGCGCGAACAGGTCGCCCACCATGAGCAGCAGCAGGGTCGCGGCCGTCGAGGTGCGGGCGGGCAGCACCGCGGCGAACAGGGCGATGGCCAGGATGCTGCCGCCGGGCAGTGCCGTCTTCGAGATGCCGATCGTGACCGCGGCCACGGCGAGGGCGGCCCAGGCCCACGGGTCGAGGGCGATCACCGTTCGAGCTCGGCGACGATCGCGCCGTAGCCGCGGCTCCTCGCGAGGTCGACCGGCAGCACACCGTCGCCGTCGGGGATGCCGATGTCCGCCCCGCCGTCGAGGAGCGCGCGCACGACCTCGACGTAGCGGGAGGAGCCGTCGCCGAGCACGATCGCCTCGTGCAGCGCCGTCCAGTTCAGGTTGTTGACGTGGTTCGGGTCGACGCCCGCCTCGAGCAGGATCTCGACCGTCGACAGCAGTCCGCGTTCGGAGGCCGGGATCAGGGCGGTGCCCCCGAAGCGGTTCGTGCTCGTCAGGTCGGCGCCGCTCTCGAGCGTCAGACGCAGGATCTCGTCGTGCCCGCGGGCGCCGGCGTACAGGTAGGCGGAGTCCTGGATGTCGTCCTTCGCGTTCACGTCGGCACCGGCCTCGATGAGCACTCGTGCCGCGTCGACCTGATTTCCCTTGGTCGCCGCGACCAGGGCGGTCATGCCGCCGTCGCCCCGCGCCTCGATCGCCGCTCCCGCATCGAGGGCCGCGCGCACGGCATCCGCGTCTCCGCTGGCGGCGGCGACGAGCAGGTCCTGAGTGGCGTCGGACATGGAGACCTCCGGTGTCGGTGCGGGCGGGGCGGGGTTCGCGGTGCAGGCCGTCGCGGTCAGCAGGACGGCGACGAGTGCACTGAGGACGAGGATCGGTCGCGCACGCATGCGTCTGGTATACCAAACGAGGCTGAACGCCGCCGGGTCGATCAGCCGCGAGCGGCGGCGAGCGCTGCCGTGAACCGGGCGGCGCGCTGCTCGATGTCCGCCCAGTCGGATGCCGCGATCGATGCGCCGTTGGCCAGGTCGCCGCCGGCGCCGACCGCGACGGCACCCGCCGCGAACCAGGCTGCGAGGTTGTCGGGGCTCACGCCGCCGGTCGGCATGAGCGGGGCGTCGGGGAACGGTCCGCGCAGCGCGCCGAGGTACGACGGACCGCCCAGCGACGCCGGGAAGATCTTCACCACGTCGACGCCGAGTTCGAGTGCGCTCATGACCTCGGTGGGCGTCATGGCCCCGGTCATCACGACGCGATCGGTGTCGAGCATCGTGCGGGTCAGGTGGGGGAGCGTGCCGGGGCTGACGAGGAACTCCGCCCCCGCATCCGCGGCCGCCGCTGCCTGCGCGGCGGTCGTCACGGTTCCGGCGCCGATGTACGCGGCGTCACCGTGGCGGGTGATGAGCTCGCGGATCACGGCGGGCGCGTCGGGCGTCGAGAAGGTCACCTCGATACCGGTGACCCCACCGCGGATGATCGCCTCGGAGGCCTCCAGGGCCAGCTCGGGGGACGAAGCGCGGAGCACGGCGAGGATGCCGGTGCTGCGGGCGCGGTCGAGACGGTCTGTCATGAGGCTCCTTGGGGTGGGGGACCCTCCCATTCTCCCTCGCCGGGGAGTCCGCTTCCGCGCGGGGAGGTACCGGTCCGTCGCGCTCAGCTGCGGTGCGGAACCCAGGCGTCGATCAGGAGCTTCGACTCCTTGAGGCCGAGGCCCGTCTGCTCCCGGAGCAGCTTGATCGCGCCGATCCGGGAATCGCGGGCGATGAGCGCATCGATCTCGGATGCCACGGATGCCGGCAGCGAGGCGCGCACGGTCGACGGCGTCAGCGCGCTCGGGGTGATGGCGGAGTGCACGGCGGTGGCGTTCGACACGGCGGCGAGGTGGGGAGCGGTCGTGCTGGCCGACCAGTGCTCCACGCGATCCTTCGCCTCTTTCAGGCCCACGCCGGTGTGGTCGCGGTAGAGCTTGATGGCGTGGATCTTGTGCCCCGCTCCGACGAGCCGGTCGATCTCGGCGATGACGTCGGGCGTCAGCCCGGAAGCGGGTGCCGATGCTGAGGAGGCGGGCGCGGAGCGCGGCGTCGCGGCCGTCGGTGTGAAGACCTGCGGCTCCGGCAGCTTCGGCCGCATTCCGCGCAGCGCGACGGCCAGGATCGCGACGACGACGATCAGGCCGACGATGATCCCGATGATCCACAGCGCGTCATCCATGGGGTCAGTCTACGGAGGCGACATCCGCTGCCCCAGGGGCTTGCGGACTACTTGGCGACGAGCGTGGTCTCGAAGCGGTAGAGGTCGGGCCGGTAGCAGTGGTGTCCGAACTCGATCGCCGCGCCGGACTGGTCGAACGAGATGCGCTCCATCGTCAGCAGCGGCCCGCCGGCTTCGATCTCCAGCAGCTCGGGCTCGTCCGCCTCCGCCCGCCGCGCGCCGATCTTCTGCTTGGCGACGCGGATGGCGACGCCGCGCGCACGCAGCACCTGGTAGAGGCCGCGCGATTCGAGCTGCTCCGACGAGATGTTCGCGAACTCGCCCGGCAGGTAGTTCTCCAGCACGGCGACGGGGACGCCGTCGGTGCTGCGTCGACGGCGCAGGTGCAGCACCTCGGTGCCGGGGGTGAGTGCCAGCGCGGCCGCGACCTCGTCGGATGCCGCGATGACCTCGTGGGTGAGCACCTGCGTCCCCGGTTCGTGATGGGCGCTCTGCAGGTCTTCGAACAGGCTGGTGAGCTCGACCTGGCGCGTGACGGATCCCTGCACGACCTGGGTGCCGATGCCGCGGCGTCGCACGAGCAGACCCTTGTCGACGAGTTCCTGGATGGCGCGTCGGATGGTGGGTCGCGACAGGCCGAGCTGCTCGGCGATCGAGACCTCGTTCTCGAGGCGGGCGCCGGCGGGGATGGCGCCGGATTGGATCGCGCTCTGGAGGCGCGTCGACACCTGGAAGTAGAGCGGGACGGGTCCCGTGCGGTCGATGTCGGCGAACAGATCGTTCGGCCACGGAGTGACGAGATCGGCCATGGTGCTCCGCTTTCTGTGAGGGAGTCATATTGTAGCGACAATCATACGATCGCCTATGTCGGCTCTTTTTCGGCGGATCCGGGCGGTGAGGCGCGCGGAGACATCGGTTCCGAGAGTGACCTGGCCCGCGAGATGCATAAAGTGCTATTGTTCGGACATGGTGGAGTACTCGTGAGCATCGTGGGGGATCCGCACCTGCTCGTGGAGCTCGGACTCCTCGCCCTGGCATTCGTCCTCTCGCTCGCCGTCGGGGTCGAGAGGTCGCGCAAGCTCAAGAGCGCGGGCCTGCGGACGCACGTCCTGGTGGGGATCGGCTCCGCGATCTTCACGCTGATCTCGGCCTACGGATTCGAGGGAGTGCTCGGCCCGGACGTGGCCGTCGATCCCTCTCGCATCGCGGCGCAGGTGGTCTCCGGCATCGGCTTCCTCGGCGCCGGCGTCATCTTCGTGCGCAACAATGCCGTCTCCGGGCTGACCTCCGCCGCGACCATCTGGGTCGTGGCGGCGATCGGCATGGCGTGCGGGGCCAACATGCCGCTGCTGGCGATCGCCGGCACGGGGCTGCACCTGCTGACGGTCGGACCCCTGTCCCGCGTGCGTGATCGTGTGCGCCCCGAGCCGGAGCGGCTGCGGGTCACGCTGCAGTACGAGTCCGAGCGCGGCGCCATCCGCGAGGTGCTCGCCGCCGCCGAGCGCCGCGGTCTTCCCGCCACCCTCCTCGGTGCCGCGCGGATCCACGGGGACTCCGACATGCGCGCGACGCTCGAGTTCGCGGAGGCTTCCCCCGAGATGAGGTCGGAGCTGATCGACGCGATCGCACGACTCGACGGGGTGCGATCCGTCGTCGTCCAGGGCTTCTCAGACGACGATTGATGCATATGTAATTACCTGCTAACATTTTCACCGGGCCTCGGGTCCGACCGTTCAATGGAGAAAGGAAATCGAGTGATCCGTATCGCGAATGCGCCGGTGAGCTACGGAGTCTTCGAGCTGGCTCGGCCGGATCTCGTCGCTCTCCCCGAAGGGGAGGAGCTCGCGCGCTGGATCAGCGAAGCCGGCTACCAGGGCATCGACCTCGGTCCGGTCGGCCTCCTCGGTCGCGGGGCGGATCTCACGGATCGCCTGCAGAGGTACGGCCTCGAGCTCGCCGGCGGATGGATCGATCTGCCCTTCGCGGGCACCGATGACGAGTTCGAGCGCGCGCTCGCCGACCTCGACGGCATCCTCGACGTCTTCGTCGCCGCCGCCGAGACCGGCCCCGTCCTCGCCCCGCTCCCGACCCTCGCCGACTCCGGCAGTGCCGAGCGCAAGGCGCGCCCCGGTGGTGCTCCCGAGCTCACGCTCCGCGGCGACGACTGGGCCCGGTTCGCCGATCGCGTGAACATCACGACTGCCCGGGTGCGCGACCGCGGCCTCGAGCCCACGTTCCACCACCACGCCTGCACCTACGTGGAGACACCGGAAGAAGTCGACGCGCTGCTCGAGACGACCGATGTCGGACTCACCTTCGACTCCGGTCACCTCCTCATCGGCGGAGGCGACCCGCTGCCCGACTACCGTCGCTGGCGCGACCGCATCAACCACCTGCACCTGAAAGACGCACGCACGCAGATCCTGCGTGAGGCGCTGCAGACCGACGACCCGATGCGGTCGGTGTGGGAGAAGCGCGTCTTCGTGCCTCTGGGCGAAGGCGACCTGGCCGTCACCGAGCTCGTCGACGAGATCATCGACAGCGGATACGACGGGTGGCTGATCGTGGAGCAGGACGTGGTTCCCCGCTCCGCCGCCGAGGTCGAGCAGGCCAAGGCCGAGCAGATCGCCAACCGCGACGCCCTCCGGAAGTGGTTCGCATGAGCATCACCCGCGTCGCCGTCATCGGACTGGGAGCGATCAGCCAGAGCGTCCACCTGCCGCTGCTGCGCCGGAACGCCGAGAGCTTCGAGATCGCCGCGCTCGTCGACCTCTCCGCCGAGCGCACCGCCGACATGGCCGCCCGCTACGGGGTCGCCGACGACCGTCGGTTCTCGTCCGTCGACGCCCTGATCGCCGCGAAGGACGAGGGCGCGCTCGTGATCGACGCCGCCATCCTCGCCACCACGGGCTCTCACGCGGGCGACACGCTGCGCCTCGTGCGCGCCGGCATCCGGGTGCTCGCCGAGAAGCCCCTCGCCTACTCGCTCGGCGAGCTCGACGCGCTCGCCGCCCACGCCGCCGAGACGGGGATCGATCTGCGCGACTGGGTGCGCGTCGGCTACATGAAGGAGTACGACCTCGCATCGCTCCGAGCGAAGGAGCTCCTCGCCGACGTCGACCTGCGCGCGGTGAGCGTGCAGGTAATGCACCCGCTGGACGGTTCCCAGCTCGCGTACGCCCGCCTCGCGGCGCCCACCGGCGACGTCTCCCGCGACACCCTCGCTCCGCTGATCGACGCCACGTCGGCGATCGTCGACTCGGCCGTCGGCTCCGACCTCCCCGTCGACCTGCGCACGCTCTACACGAACGTCGTGCTCGGCTCGATCGTCCACGACGTCGGACTGCTGCGCATGCTCGTCGGGGGTCTGGGCGACGTGGACTTCGCGCAGCACTGGGGGCGGAAGATGCCCGGTTCGGTCCACCTGCGCGGTGCGCTCGCCCGTGACGAGACACCGTGGACGCTCGACTGGCACTACATCGACGCCTACCCCGACTACCAGGAGACCGTCACCTTCCACCACGAGACCGGCTCGATCGAGCTCGTCTTCGGGGTGCCGTATGTGACCAACCTCCCCACGATCCTCCGTGTGACCGAGAACCACCCGGAGCTGGGTATCCGCGTGAGCGAATCGCGCTGGATGCAGCAAGAGGCTTTCGAGAACGAGCTGTTCGCGCTGGCGGCACTGGTCCGCGGCGAGCGCCCCGACGGGGCGAGCGTCGAGGAGTCGATCGCCGATGTGCGCGTCGGGCAGCGGATGATCCGCGCGCTCGCGCTCTCGAAGGGCTTCGCACTCGACCCGAGCGCCGAAGCCGCGCAGTAGTTCCCCCACCCGAGACCGAGCGGCATCCGCTCGGCGATCAGCGACACAGAAAGGTCCAGAAATGGTCACGAATGGAAAGCGCCGCCTTCTTGCGGCGTTCGCCCTCACCACTGTCGGTGCGGTCGTCCTCGCCGGCTGCTCCGGAGGATCAGAGCCGGAGGCCGAGGAGGAATCCGGACCGGTCACCCTCACCCTCACGACCAACTCCATCACCGGCGGCAAGAACGCCGCCGAGGCGGATTGGATCGCGGACTGGGTCATCCCCGAGTTCGAGAAGGCCATGAAGGCGGAGGACAAGGACGTCACCGTCGAGTTCCAGCCCCAGGGCGTCGACGACGAGGCCTACAAGACCAAGATCGCCCTCGACCTGCAGTCGGGCAAGGGCGCCGACATCATCGGCATGGACGGCATCTGGGTCGGCGAGTTCGCCGAGGCCGGGTACATCAAGCCGCTCGCCGACGTCGGCGGAGACGCGGTCGACGACTGGGACGGCTGGGCGCAGATCCCGGATGCCGTGCAGAACGCCCTCTCGTTCGACGGCGACCGCTACGGGGTGCCGCAGGGCGCCGACGGCCGCGTGCTCTACTACAACAAGGATCTCTTCGCGCAGGCGGGACTCGACGAGGACTGGGCTCCCGAGAGCTGGGACGACATCCTCGATGCGTCGCGCGACCTCAAGAAGCTCGACGGCGTCACCCCGATCCAGCTCAACGCCGGCACGGCGATGGGCGAGGCGACCACCATGCAGGGGCTGCTGCCCATGCTGGTCGGCACCGGCGAGCAGGTCTACGAGGACGGCAAGTGGATCGGCGCGACCGACGGCATGGAGAAGGCGCTCGACCTCTACGAGACCATCTACGTCGACGAGGGCCTCGGCGACCCGGTCCTCCAGCAGGAGGCCTCGGGACGCGACACCTCGTTCCAGCTCTTCGCCGAGGGCAAGATCGGCATCCTGCTCGAGGGCGACTACTTCTGGCGCTCCGTGATCAACCCCGAGGAGGGTGTGGGAACCGCCCCCATGGCCGACCGTGACAGCGCCGTCGGCTACGCCAAGATCCCGGCGGTCGAGCCCGGCGAGGGCATCGACGGTCAGGACTTCGTCTCGATGTCCGGCGGAACCGGTCGTGTGCTCAACCCCAACTCGAAGCACGCCGAACTCGCGTGGGAGCTGCTCGCCTTCATGAACTCTCCCGAGGCGTATGAGGCGCGTGCCGCCGGCACCCTGGCGATCTCGCCCCGCAACGACGTGAACGAGAAGCTGCTCTCCTCCGACCCGATGCTCACCTTCGTCAGCGAAGAGGTGCTGCCGATCACGGCCTACCGTCCGGGACTCGCGGCCTACCCGCAGGTGTCGGTGCTGCTGCAGCAGGCCACGCTCGACGTCGCCACCGGAACCTCGGTCGACGATGCACTGAAGACCTACGTCCGTGGTCTCGAAGGCGTCGTGGGTCCGGACGCGATCTCCGAGTGACCATGACGCAAGCAACGATGCCGGCGGGGAGCGTCACCACTCCCCGCCGGCGCCGCGCAGAGGATGTCGCGGGTCTCGGTCGGGCCAGGGCCACGCTCTTCGCGGCGCCCGGTCTGCTCCTGATCGGCCTGTTCCTCCTCTTCCCGGCGATCTGGACCGTCTACCTCGGCATGACCAACTACCGGTTGACCGGCTTCGCCGCCGCCAACCCGGAGTTCATCGGCCTGGACAACTTCTCCACGGCTCTCAACGATCCGCGCTTCTGGAACTCGCTGTGGCTCACGCTCGTCTTCGTGCTCGTCTCGGGCATCATCGGGCAGACGATCCTCGGCTTCGCGCTGGCCTGGATGCTGCGCAACGTGCGTGCGGGGGTGAAGACCTTCATCGAGACGCTCGTGCTCGCCGCCTGGGTCATCCCCGCCTCGGTCGCCTCGTTCCTCTGGCTCGCGCTCCTGGATCGGCGCACCGGCACCCTGAACTCCCTCCTCGGCACCGAGGGCGCCGCGTGGCTGATCGAGCACCCGATGGAGTGCATCATCATCTTCAACATCTGGGTCGGGACCGCGTTCTCGATGCAGCTGTTCTCCTCGGCGATCAGCGCGGTGCCGCCGTCGCAGCTCGAGAGCGCGCGCATGGTCGGCGCCAACACGTGGCAGCAGCTGCGCGACGTGATCCTGCCCAACATCAAGGGCCACCTGCTGACCAACACCCTGCTGATCACGCTGTGGACGTTCAACACCTTCACGCCCTACCTGCTCACCGCGGGCGGGCCGAACGGTCAGACCGACATCCTGTCGGTGTACATCTACCAGACCGCCATCCCCGGCGGGCAGCTGGGTCTCGGTGCAGCGATCTCGCTCATCATGCTCCTCATCAACCTCGTGATCGCGCTGATGTACACGCGCGTCTCGCGGGGTAAGAGCACCAAGAAGAAGAAGGTGACCTCATGATGACCACCATCAAGACGGTCGTGCGCGACCGCTCGGTGACCCACTTCGTCTCGCGGATCCTGTTCACGGTCGTGCTCGTCATCGTGTCGCTGTTCTTCGCGCTGCCGATGGTGTGGCTGATCCTGGCCCCGTTCGACGCGACCCCGTCGCTGACGGTGTCGTGGCCGGACTGGACGCTCGACAACTTCGCGCGGCTGGTCGAGAACCCGTACGCGATGAAGTCGATCCTCAACTCGCTGATCCTCGGCGTCGGCACCATGGCGCTCGTGATCGTCCTCGGCGCCCTGGCGTCGTATGCGATGAGCCGGATCAGCATCCCCGGCCGCGACGGCATCCTCTACGGTCTGCTGCTCCTGTCGTCGATCGTGACGGGGACGGCGGCCATGGTGCCGACGTTCCAGCTCATCAACCAGCTGCAGCTGATCAACACGCACGTCGGCGTCATCCTGGTGCTGGCGGGCGGGATCCTGCCGACGGTGATCTTCATCCTCAAGGACTTCATGGACTCGATCCCGAAGTCGTACGAGGAGTCGGCGCGGTTGTACGGCGCCGGCCCGTTCCGCATCCTCAAGGACATCGTGGTGCCGATCGCCCGCCCGGGTCTCGCGTTCATCGCGATCTGGACGATCGTGCAGGTCTGGGGCAACTTCCTCGTTCCGTTCCTGCTGCTGCGCACGCCCGACATGCAGCCGGCCGCCGTGCTCATGTACACCTTCTACACCGAGAGCGGCCAGGCCGACCTCCGACTGATCTCGGCGTTCTCGCTGGTGTTCTCGGTGCCTGTCCTGCTCATCTACTTCTTTGTGAACCGTCGCTACGGTTTCCGCTTCCACGGAGGGATCAAGTCCTGATGGCCGCCATCATTGCAACCGAACTCGTCAAGGAGTACCCCGGCGGGGTGCGCGGCGTCGACAGTGTCGACGTCGAGATCGCGGACGGCGAGTTCTTCGCGCTCCTCGGCCCCTCCGGCTGCGGGAAGACCACGCTGCTGCGGTCGATCGCGGGGCTGGAGAGCATCACCTCCGGAAAGCTCACGATCGGCGAGAAAGACGTCACGAACGCGGAGCCGGGCGAGCGCGGCGTCGCGATGGTCTTCCAGGACTACGCGCTGTTCCCGCACATGGACGTCGGCGACAACATCGCCTACCCGCTGCGGATCCGCCGCGTGGGGAAGACCGAGCGCCGCACCACGGCCGAGTCGGTCGCGAACGGGCTGTCGCTGAACGGACTCATCGAGCGCCGCCCCGGCCAGCTCTCCGGTGGTCAGCAGCAGCGCGTGGCGCTCGCCCGCGCCGTCGCGACCCGGCCAGACGTGCTGCTGCTCGACGAGCCGCTGTCGAACCTCGACGCCCGGCTGCGCCTCGAGGCGCGCACGTTCCTCAAGGAGTTGCAGCGCGACCTGGGGGTCACGACCGTGTTCGTGACCCACGACCAGGCCGAGGCGCTCGCGCTCGCCGACCGGATCGCGGTCATGAAGTCCGGCAAGCTGCAGCAGATCGGCTCGCCGCGCGAGATCTTCCACCGCCCGAACAACACCTTCGTCGCGGGGTTCATCGGCTCGGTGCCGATGAACCTGCTCGAGACCGCGGTCTCGGGCGGAACCGTGCGGATCGGTGAGTCCGACGTGGCGGTGCCCACCGAAGCCGCCGCCGCCGCGCGCGACGGCCAGACCGTGATCTGGGGCATCCGTCCCGAGTACCTGCGCTGGTCGACCGAGCCCGTCGAGGGCGGTATCGCCGCCGAGGTCGTCGTGACCGAGACCCTCGGTGCGACGAGCCTGGTGCTCGTCAGTGCGGGGGAGCACAAGCTCCAGGTGGTCGTGCCCGAGGAGCAGGAGCCGGCGCCGGGTGACCGCGGCTGGATCGTCCCGCAGCTCCACCGTGTGCTGCTGTTCGACGCCGAGAGCACCGAGCGGATCGGCTGATGAGCACCATCCGCACCACCCTGCACCTCACCCACGAGATCCAGAACGCCGACCGCTACGTGCGGGTGCCGTTCGACGTGCCCGCCGGCACCGACTCGCTCGAGGTGCGCATCTCGTACGACAGTGAGGCGGCGGTGATCGACCTCGGCTGCGAGGGCGCCGCAGGGTGGCGCGGATGGTCGGGCGGAGCGCGGACCGCCTACGTGATCCGCACCGACGACGCCACGCCCGGGTACCTGCCGGGGCGTCCCGAGGAGGGCGAGTGGAATGTGATCCTCGGCGTGCACCGGCTGAGTGCCGGCGGCGCCGACATCACGGTCGAGATCTCGCTCCCCGCGGAGTCGACGATCGATCACGGACCGGATGCGGCTCCCGTGACCGGGGTGCCGCGGGGGAGTTCGAGAAACCTCCCGGCGCCCGCCGGCCTGCGCTGGTTCGCCGGCGACTTCCACGCGCACACCCTCCATTCGGACGGCCGCGAGAGCATCTCGGGGCTCGCCGCACTGGGCGCGAGGGCCGGGCTCGACTTCCTCGCCGTCACCGACCACAACACCACCAGCCATCATGCGCACCTCCCGGGTGTCGGGATGCAGCACTCCATCACGCTGCTCCCCGGGCAGGAGGTGACCACGCACCGTGGTCACGCGAACGCCTTCGGGGACATCGGCTGGATCGACTTCCGCCGCCCCGCGCAGGAGTGGGTCGACGAGGTCGAGCGCCGCGGCGGCGTGCTCAGCGTGAACCACCCGATCTCGGGCGACTGCTCGTGGCTGCATCCGCTGGAGCGCGCACCGCGGGCGATCGAGCTGTGGCACTCGACCTGGTACCGGGAACTCATCGCGACCTCGCCGCTCGCCTTCCACGAACGGTGGGACAAGGATGCCGTGCTCCTCGGCGGCGCCGACTTCCACATGCAGAGCCAGGGCGTCGGCCCGGGCACTCCGACGACCTGGGTCGCGGCGGAGGATGCCTCGCCCGAGGCGATCCTCGCCGGAGTCGCCGCCGGGCGCACCGCCATCATGGGCGGGGTGACCGTGCGCGACGGGCTCACCGCACCGGACCTCTTCACCGCCCCCGTCCTCCTGCGCATCGAGGACGAGCTCCTCGCCATCGACGCCGACGGACTGATCCTCGTCGACGGCGCCGGCGAGCGCCGCTCGGTGCACGGTGATCGCGTCGCGTTCCCGGCCGAGCGCTCCGCCGGCCCCCACTACCTGCTGCACCCCGACCGCAGCATCGCCGCCCTGTGCGCCTGACCGGCCGCACGCCCCACACCTTTCCCCAGAGAATCAGGAGTCCCCGCCCGTGACCAGTGAGATCGTCGTCGTCCCCCACACCCACTGGGACCGCGAGTGGTACGAGCCGCACGATGTGTTCCGTCTGCGCCTGGTGCACATGCTCGACCGGCTGATCGGCATCCTGGAGGCGGAGCCGGAGTACCGGTTCACGCTCGACGGACAGGCCGCGGCGATCGAGGACTACCTCGAGATGCGCCCGGACATGCGCGACCGGGTCGTGGCGCTGGTCGAGCGGGAGCAGCTCAGCGTCGGTCCGTTCCTCATCCTCCTCGACGAGTTCGGCTGCGACGGCGAGACGATCATCCGCAACCTCGAGCTCGGCCGCGCCGCGAGCGCCCGCCTCGGACGCACGATGCCCGTCGGCTACCTCCCCGACATGTTCGGCCACGCGGCCCAGATGCCGCAGATCCTGTCGGGCTTCGGCATCCGGCACAGCGCCCTCTGGCGCGGCGTCCCCGCCGACATCGCCGAGCACGCCTTCTCCTGGGTCGCCCCCAATGGAGACGCCGTGCGGTGCGAGTACCTCTTCGACGGCTACGGCAACGGACTCGACATGTTCGCCCTGCCGGGGCAGCTGCCCGAACTCGCCCCCGACTACGCCGCCCGCACCGCATCCTGGTACGGCGACGACCCGGTACTCGCGATGCTGGGCACCGACCACTCGGCGCCGCCCGAGGATCTCGCCGAGGTCATCCGCGACTACGACGCGGGCGGGCGCGAACCGCACCTCTCGATCGCGACGCTCGACGGCCACCTCGCCCGCTACGCGACGGATGCCGCCACCCTCGCCGCCCTCCCGCAGGTGCACGGTGAGATGCGCTCGCACGCCCGCGGCAACCTCCTCCCCGGCGTCTTCTCCATCCGCACGAACCTCAAGCGCGAGATGGCCCGCTCCGAACAGGCGCTCACCGCCGCCGAGCGCCTGGACCTGATGTACGGCACCCGCGACCACCGTTCCTTCTTCGACACGGCCTGGTACCGCATCGTGGAGAGCACCGCGCACGACTCCGTGACCGGATGCGGCGTCGACGCGACGGCCGAGCAGGTGGGCACGCGCATCCACACCGCCGGCCACATCGCCCGCGGCGTGATCGACACCGTGCTCCGCGACGTCTCGACGGCCGTCTCGCCCGCGCAGCACCTCGTGTTCAACCCCTCGGGCTTCGCGCGGCGCGCGCAGGTCGAGGTCACGCTGCACGGGGTCGACGCGGGCTCCCTCTCCGCGGGCGTGCAGCTGCTCGACCCGCTGACCACCGTCCTCGGTGACGAGCGGATGCGCACGGCCGACCTGCCGAAGATCCTCCGCCGCATCCACGGCCGCGAGCTCTTCGGCCAGCAGATCAACGGATACGAGTGGGGCGAGCGGTTGCTGCGCTTCCAGGTCGCCGAGAGCCCGCAGGGCGTGTGGGACCTGGCCGCGTTCACCGTCGAGCTCGAGGAGCGCGTCGCC